>CAYSPQ010000019.1:0-12123 GCA_964432965.1 uncultured Desulfohalobiaceae bacterium | reverse complement strand
CAGGAATTTGGGGTGGTGCTGTTTCTGTTTGGGGGTCCTGATTCCCGCACTGGGGTCGCTATCCACCAGACCGCACTTGCGGCAGTACCGGAAAAAACTTCTCAGGCTGGCCAGCTTCCTGGCCATGGACCGTTTGCTCAGTCTCTTGCCGTGCAACTCTCGGATAAATCCATGCAAATGCTTGCGTTTGATCAATGAGGGATGGCTCAAATCACATTCGGCACGTCTTTGAAGGTAATCCTGAAACTGAACAAGGTCGAGGCTGTAGGCTGCTCGAGTGGAGGCAGCCTGACCTTTTTGGGCGGTGATGGAATCCAGGAAATTCAGCACTGGGGAGGGGAGATCTCTTTCCTTCCAGGTCATGATACCTCGGGGAGAGTTTTTTCACCAGCAGTGGTTGCTTATCAGTGCCCTGCAGGCAAAACCCGGGTGTCGAGGAGGAGCCTTCCGGGCTACCTTTTGCCCAGGCTCAGGGCATAGTACATTCCCTCGCTTTTAATGACCACTCCTTTCAGCTCCAGGGAGAGCAAAACTGTGCTTGTCCGGGAGCTTGTCCAGCCCAGCCTTCTGGTCAAGGTATCGATATGCGTTCGTTCTCCTTCCTCCATGCTTCCGACTACATCGCTTTCCTCTTCGGTAAGCTCCAGCTCTCTTGTTTTATCCTCCTGCCATGATCGGGCTTCTGTGTCAGTACCCTCCTCATCTGGTCCGAGATCGAATTGGGAAAGCTGCGGCTCTATCTCCCGGAGTATGTCCTCTGCGGAGCGGGTAAGCACAGCCCCCTGTCTTATCAATTCGTTACAACCGGCAAAGGATTGATGTAGCGGAAAACCGGGTACAGCGAATACCTCCCTGTTTTGTTCCAGAGCGTAGCGTGCCGTGATCAGGCTGCCGCTGTTGCCGGAGGCCTCGGTGACCAGAACCCCGAGGCACAGGCCGCTTATGATGCGGTTTCTGCGGGGGAAATTGAAGGCTTCCGGGTTGGTTCCGGGAGCGAATTCGGTTAATATCAGCCCCTTCTGGATCATTTCCAGCCACAAGTCCTTGTTTCGGGCCGGATACACCAGATCCAGCCCGGTGCCCAGTACGGCCAAAGATCCACCCGCTCCGGATAGGGCGCCCTTGTGCGCCACACGATCGATTCCCCAGGCCAGTCCGGAAACGATCCCTACACCGCTTGCGGAAAGCTGGGCAGAGATGCTTTCCGTTATCCTTGTTCCGGCTGAGCTGCAGTTGCGGGATCCCACTACAGCCAAGCAGGGAGCCTGCAAAAGCGAGAGATCACCCCGGTAGTAAAGATAGAGAGGAGGATCGACTATCTGTCTAAGTCTTTCCGGATAGAAAGGGTGGCAATAGGTCAGGACCTGCATGCCCTCCTGCTTGGCCCTGCTCCATTCAATCCTGGCACTCTGGAGCCACTTTTCTTGACCAAAATTGTCTGCTACATTTTTTTCCGCGATTTTCAGGGATCTCCATTGGGGAAAGTCGTTGACCGCCTCCTGGGCCGAGCCATAGTAATCCAGGAGCTGTTTCCCCAATTTGCAGCCCAAACCCGGTGTATGGGCAAGTGCCAAGCTGGCCCAGAACTCGCGATCAGTCCCGGAAAGCTCTCTGGGGATCACTTTGGTTTTCCCTCCTGCTAAAGAGCATGGAATAAGCAATTTCGTCGGCTTCTGACTATTTCTATCCGGCAACTAGATTTACTCAATACTCAATGTTTGACAAGAGCCTTAAGAAGTCGCGGGTAGTGGTAAAAGAACATCAGGACCGGGATCAAGCGGAGCCGAAAAATGTCAGCCGAGATCATTCTAGGGAGTGCCTATCTGGGGATGCTGCTTCTTATTGGGAGCACCGTGTTCGGAGCAACCCTGGCTGCCTTTGCCAGTGAGCTCTCCTATCTTGGGAAAAAGCGCAAATTCCTGGACAAGTACGGTCAACAGAGCGCCTCTCTTTCCGGGAAGAGCCTGGCTCTTTTCTTGCTTCTTCTTTTGCCCTTGCTGCTCTGGCTTCCGATTTCGCCACAGGAGCTGCCAGATCTTGTGAAGAGCCGGGAGGCGAAAATTGCTTTCTGCGCGGCAGCTCCGCTATTGCTGGGCTGGCTGGGAGCTTGCGTATACTCCGGAACCTGGCAGTATCTTCAGCAGAGAAAATGGCTTCATCTTGTTCTGGGCGTAGTTAGCCTTTTAGCTATGCTGGCGGGTACCTACTTCCTGGCCAATGTGTCTCTGGCCAACAAAGCAGGGATCTGGTCGGAGCTTCTCCCCCTGGAAAAGGAAATCTGGTTTCCGGCTGTGCCGACAGTATGGCCGGCTTGGCTTGCTGTTATCCTGAACGGCGCAGGTTCAGCTGGCGCGGCTGCTATGGTGTACTTGTTCCTGCGCAGAGAAAAGGACGATTTCGGCAGGGACTACTATCGCTTTGCCCTTCCCAGGGCGGCTAAGTGGTCTCTGGCTTTGGTGCTGCCTGTAGGGATCTGGGCTGGGTGGATTTACAGTTCCCCGCTCTATCTTGATAAGCAGACATTGATTTTGTCCGCGATTGTGGTGGTCGCTCTGCTATTAGCCTTAGTATTGAGCGCTGCGGTGATACGCAGCCCACATCCTCTGCGGCTCAAGCTGAATGCAGCATTGGTCCTGCTGCTGACCTGGATAGTGGACTCGGTCATGGTTTTGTCGCTTTTGTCCAAAGCTGGTGTTTAGGCAAGACTACAGATGGCAACTAGCTTCTCTTCTTCTTTTGTAAAAAGAAGAAGCAAGAAAATAAGCGGCTTATATTTCCACTTTTTTGTTTCTTTTAAAAAAAGAACTACTAGCTAGTTGCCGCACCTGGCTAGTAGTTTTGCCACCGGCGGAAAGCGTCGGAAAGGATATAGGCAATGATGGCGGGAGCGTAGGAAAAGGCATAGGTCATAACATTGCTCAAGCTGAGAAGAGTGTAGCGCTCGCCCATTCCGGCAAAGCCATCCTCCTGCCAGGTAAGTGCTGCTCCCCACAGAAAGGAGAATGTAATCAGAAGTGCCCAGAGGACAGCGAATATTTTGAGGGGCCTGATTAAACGTGTACGATTCTGCATTAACAATTGCCCTGAGTAGATATCCATTTCCTTTATATACCAATATATCCCAAAGACTTCTCCGGAGCAAGCCAAGCCTAACGGTAGCAGAGGCAAGGCCATGTAATCTTCAGGCTAGGTCTCTGGGACCCAAATGTTAGAAAAATCAACAGAGCCTTCGGTAAATAGAGTTCAAAATACCCAGTGAAGGATTACAATTCTCCAGGCTTGGCCAGCCCTATTGTTCAATACCTCAGCAATGCTTTCCAATAAAGTGGAAGTCCGAGTTTAAGATGGAAAGAACACAAACAGGACGCCTTTTCTATATTATGGGCCCTTCGGGTGCGGGAAAGGATACCCTGCTCCTCTACTTGAAGTGCTGGGCGGATTTCCGGGTAGCAGTGGCTCACCGCTATATTACCCGTGAGCGGCACCAGAAAGGAGAGAATCATGTCTTTCTCTATGAGCGGGAGTACGAAGCCAGAAATGCAGCGGGTCTGTTTTCCATGAGCTGGTCAAGTCACGGATGCAGATACGGGATAGGGCGAGAGATTGAGTTCTGGATGCAGCAGGGGTTAAATGTGGTAGTAAACGGCTCCAGAGATGCCTACAATCGGATCAAACAGGACTTTCCCTTTATGCAGGGTGTTTTGGTCTGGGCTCCAGAGGAGGTGTGCCGACGCAGGCTCCTACATAGAAGTCGGGAGCAGGAATCCGAGGTGCTGAAGCGTTTGGATAGAAAGACTTCACCCGGTCGGGGGGAAGGGGTACCTGTTGTGGATAACAGCGGCTCGGTGGAGACAGCAGGGGAAACTTTGCGGGAGCTGGTGGAGGCGATTTACTGAGTTATTTATCCAAGGTAGGGTGTTGAGCAATTTTTGTCCGGAAAAGAGTGCTCTCGGGAGTGAGTCCAATGTCCTTGATGGTGCCGGGGGCGGGAGTCGAACCCGCACGGACCAGTGGCCCGCGGGATTTTGAGTCCCGTGCGTCTACCAATTCCGCCACCCCGGCACAGTGAATAAATACTCTATCCGCCTTGTTTTAATGTGTCAAGGAAGCGTGTTGGCACGATTTGTGAATGAGGGACTTTCGTGTTAACACTTTATGACTTGAGAGAAGCGGATGCTTTCAAGGCTGCAGCAATCAGCAATACGGAGAAAGGGTAAATGAAACTGGACGAGAAATATATTAGTCAGCTAAAGGAATATCTGCAGTCCGGGCAGTTGGCGGAGGACTTCGAAGTTTCTCCCGAGGAGAGGCGCTACGAGATACTGGATTTTCTGGAAATGCTCATGGAATTGGGAGAAGTTGCGGACGAGGTCGCCACGGGGATTATCTTCAAGAATTCTCAGCTAGGAGCGTTTTTCGGGGTGAAGGACCAGAAATAGCGCTGGGGCAGGCTGGGACTGTTTCGATAGCTCATCTGTCTCCACAGTTGCCACCCTTGCGGAATGGCTTCCTCGTTTTCGAAGCGCCGGTTGCTGAAGACAACGACAAGGCAATGGGAAGAGCTATAGGGTTCGAGCAGGGTGAGCATTTGCCGCCAAGGGAAGACACCTCTGGCCAGGAAGATATTTGTGTCTGTTCCCTCGGGCGTGAGGTCTTGAAGCCGGCATTTCAGCACCTCGGTGTCCGGTAGCTGTAGCCTGGAGAGAACGAAGCGGAGGAAAGTGTATCGTTTGCCACGGGGCTCCAACATGGTATACTTGCCATCCGGACGAAGAATGCGGTAAGGGATTCCGGGAATCCCCGCACCGGCTCCGATGTCCAGTATGCTCCAGGAGCTCTCCCTCCTTAGGGGATCCAATAGATCGGCCAGGAAGAGACTGTCCATAACGAGCCGAACGAATGCGGTTTCCCAATCCCTTTCGCCTACCAGATTGATCCGCTGATTCCACCGGAGAAGATCATTAAGGTAGTCAGCCAGTTGCCTCGCCTGCTGCGTGGTTATTTCTCGATCAGCGTGGCGGCGGGCAGATTCTTGTATCCTTTCCGCTGTTGCGAATTCCTTTTTGACCGAGGCCATACAAGGAACTTTACCTTATGTAGTGAAAGGGTTACAAGGGATGGCTGACGCAAATACTGGTCAGAAAGCGCCAGGAAACAGCCCCTGTTTTTTAGTTGTCATCGGGCAAGAATCTGCAGTAATTCGAGCAAGAACTGGGTGAAACCGTAGATTTGCATTGGAAAGAACATTTGGATGGCTTTTCCTAGTTGATTCTCTGGTTAAATCGGGGAAAGGAGCGGGGAGTTTTTTATGCCGACAGAAGAGCAGAAAGCGGGAGCCTGGGCTGTACTGTTTCCCGGTCAGGGCTCGCAGGAGAACAATATGGGCCGGGATATTGCAGAGTTCGACTCCGAGGTGATGCGGCTGTGGGAAAAGACGGAGAAAGCTGTTGGAGAAAGGGTTAGAGAAATATACTGGGACGGGGACGAGGAGGCAATGTCCGAAACCAGGTACTTGCAGCCGGCCTTGACCGCGACTGCCCTGGGGATCTGGATGAGCTTTCCCTTTAGGAGCTATCCCGACTATCTAGCGGGCCACAGTGTGGGCGAATACGTGGCATTGGCTGCTGCCGGGGTGTTAAATCCGGAGGAGGTGATCGATCTGGTAGCCCTTCGGGCTCGCCTTATGTCCGAAGCCGGAGAACAGGAGTCCGGGAAAATGGCTGTAGCCTTGAAAATGGACCAGGAAAGTGTGGAAGCGATTGTGGATGAAGCCAGGACGCAAACCGATGGGGTGCTCTGCCTGGCTAACTACAACACACCCCAGCAGTTTGTGCTCAGCGGATCGGTGCAGTCCGTGGATGCGGCAGCCGCACTGGTCAAGGAGCGAAGGGGGAGGGCCCAATCCTTGCCTGTGAGCGGTGCCTTCCATTCTCCCTTGATGGACGAGGCAGCCAAGGAGCTGGCCGGATACATGGACAAGTTACAGTGGTCAAGTGCTCGGATCCCGGTGCACATGAACGTGAATGCCAGGCCAGAGACCAGGGGTGAGAGCATAAAGGAATTGCTCAAGAGGCAGATTGTTTCCCCAGTGCTGTGGAGTCAAATCATCCTTGATCAATGGGACAGGGGAGTTCGTAAATGGCTGGAATTCGGCCCCAAGGGAGTTTTGGTTAGGATGCTGCCTTCGATCCTGGGCAAGCAAAGCCCTTGGAAGGCCGAGCACATAGATTCCAGGGACAAGCTTAACCACTCGGAAGGAATCCTTGCCTGATACCAGATACAGGAAAGCTGATTGTGCCTATGAAAGCTAAGGAATACGCTCGGGATTTGTTGTGCAGAGCTATGCAGGAGGAGGGCCTGGAATGGCCGGAAAAGGCCTCGGTGGAACCTCCCAAAGAAGAGGAGCACGGTGATGTAGCCAGCAATGCCGCTTTAGTTCTAGCTTCTTCCCGGGGACAGAAGCCCAGGGATCTGGCCGGGGTCCTGCAAAGGAGAATAACCGGCAATGCCTACGTGGATCGAGTGGAAATAGCTGGACCGGGATTTTTGAATTTTTTTTTCACCCCCTACTTCTGGCACGAGCTACTTCAAGATATTCTAGATCAGGGGCAGAGATACGGCTGTTCCGATTTCGGCAGGGGAGAGAGGACACTGCTGGAATATGTGTCCGCCAATCCCACGGGGCCCCTGCATGTGGGTCACGGCCGCGGAGCGGCTGTAGGTGACAGTCTGGCCCGAATTCTTCAGGCAACCGGTTTTGTCGTGGACAGGGAATACTATGTCAATGACTGCGGTCGCCAAGCGCAACTGCTGGGCCAAAGCATCCTTGTTCGTTACCGGGAACTGTTTGGAGAGGAGGTGGTCCTGCCCGAGGAATGCTACAAGGGCGGGTATGTGCTGGATCTGGCCGAGGAATTAAAACAACAAAGAGGCCCGGAGATCTTGCAATTGCCCGAGAAAGAGGCGATTTCCCAATGCGCTGACTTTGGCCTGAAGCGTTTGTTGGAATGGATCCGCGCCGACCTTTCCGAGTTCGGAGTCCAGCACGACATTTGGTTTAAGGAGAGTTCCCTGATTCAGGACAATACGGTGCAACAAACCCTGGACAGCCTGAAAAGGGAGGGAATGATCTACGAGCAAAATGGCGCCCTTTGGTTTTGCAGCACGGAATATGGAGACGACAAGGACCGCGTTGTGCGCAAGTCCGATGGAGAGCTTACCTATTTCGCCTCGGACGTAGCCTATCACGCGGACAAGTTTTCCCGGGGGTACGATCGTCTGATCAATATCTGGGGGGCGGATCATCACGGATACATACCGCGGATCAGGGCAGCGGCGCAGGCCTTGGGCAGGGACCCTGATGATCTGCAGGTTTTACTTGTCCAGATGGTTAATCTATTGCGCGGAGGGCGCTATGTTTCCATGTCCACCAGGGCGGGAGAGTTTTCCACCTTGAGGGAGGTGGTGCAGGAGGTGGGCAGCGACGCGGCAAGATTCATCTTTTTGAGCCACAAGAGCGATAGCCACTTGGACTTTGACCTGGATCTGGTTCAGCAAAGGAGCATGGACAATCCGGTTTATTACGTGCAATACGCCCATGCCCGTATATGTTCCTTGTTCCAAAAGGCCTATGCAAGAGGGTTCGATCCGGATCGACCCAGAGCTCGAAAAATATCCAGGCTGATCGAGCGGGAAGAACTGGATATCCTAAGGCTTCTGGACCGCTATCCCCAGGTTCTGCAAGTTTCGGCCCGGAGTTTGAGCCCTCATCATCTTAGTTTTTATCTTCGCGATTTGGCGAGTGCGCTGCACAGCTACTACAACAAGCTACCTGTATTGAAGGAAGGCGATCCGGATCTGAGCCATGCCAGAATGGCACTGCTCAGCGGGATAGGTCAGGTGCTGCGCAATGGGCTCTCCCTTCTTGGTGTACGGGCCCCGGAACAAATGTAGATCAACCTATGGCCGCCAAGAGGAAAAAGGCTTCGGGTAACGCAAGAAAGGGCCGCAAGCAATTCAGTCTGCACTTCGGCTGGTCCGGTCTGTTTTCCGCTTTTCTGCTTGCGTTGATCGTTTTGGTCTGGGCCTTTATTCTGGGCGTTCTTGTGGGGCGCGGATATCAGCCGGAGTCCTTTTGGCCGGCGTTATCCGGAATTTTGCCGCAACAGCAGGAAGCCCACGAGAACAATGAAGAGATGCCGCAAATTATGGATGCAGAGGAGCTTGAGTTCATGGAGAGCCTGACTGGGCAGGAGTCTTCCCAGGAATATCCGCGCAGGGAGATATTTTCCGATGAGGAAGGGGAAGAAATTCCCGACCCCGAGTCTGCCCAGCTCCCGGATGAGGAGATCGTTTATCATTTCCAGGTGGCAGCGCTTCAGTCCCGGGAGCGTGCACAGGAGGTTGTGCGCAACTTGCAATTGGAGGGCTTGAAAGCTGATTCCCGCACAGTGGAGAGGGACGGGGTGACCTGGCACAGAGTTGTGGTTCGATTTACGGCAAGACCCGGCCAGGAAGAGCGGATCAAGCGCAAGCTTGAGGACTACGGGGCGGGGGAGCCTTTTCTGCGGGAAAAGGCTAGGCTGGACTAGAACAAGGAGACTGCCCCGAGATAGCGAAATGTTAACAGGCCGGCGGAATCGGCTATTTTATTTACTCAGGAGATTGCCTCATGACCTTTGTACCACGTCAAGCATTCTTTACCAGGGGTATCGGCAGGCACAAGAACAAGCTGCAGTCCTTTGAGCTGGCCTTGCGGGATGCCAAGATCGAAAAGCTGAACCTGGTCTATGTGTCCAGCATCTTCCCTCCACAATGCGAGATCATAGAGGTGGAGGAGGGAGTGGGTCAGCTTCATCCCGGTCAGATCACCTACTGCGTTATGGCCAAGAACGCAACGAGCGAAAAGGGGAGATTAGTGGGCTCCGCGGTGGGTATGGCCTTCCCCGCTGATGAGAGTCATTACGGATATATCTCCGAGCATCACACTTTCGGTGCCGAAGAGCAGGAAATAGGTGACTTCGCCGAGGATTTGGCCTCCACCATGCTTGCCACCACCCTGGGGATCGATTTCGATCCGGAGAAGGACTATGATGAGCGCAGAGAGATCTACCTGATGAGCGGGGCAATCATAGACTCCACTTCCGCCCCCTGTGTAACCCGGGGTGTAGCCGGGCTTTGGACCACCACTATATCGGCGGTGGTCTTTCTGGCCTGAGCTCCAGTTTTTGCAAAGAAGTACTAATCTGTTGAATTGCTGGAAAAAAGCGTGGCGGAATCTCTAAGTGCTGCCCTTTGTTTTTCCCCCGCGGAATTTTCTCGTGTACCGATCCAAGTATCCATATGTCCAGCCATGGGGAATAGATAGACTTAACCGTTTTGTCTGGGGCAAGCAGATAGCAGCAAGTCGAGTTTATGGATTTCAACTATCTTGATCTGGAGCAGGAAAGGGGCAGGAAGATAAAGGTCTGGCCTGTTCCCTACGAGGCGACAGTGAGCTTTTCTACCGGGACTCGCAACGGCCCCTTGGCCATGCTGCAAGCTAGTTGCGAGATCGAGACCTGGGACGAGGAGCTGGAAACTGATCTGGCGGACTGCCTTTATTTTCGGAACTTGCCCTTTTTCCAGGCTCCGGTCGCCGGACCGAAACAGGCGCAGGCAGAGATGCTCGAATTTCTGCAAAAGGAGCTCGATCCGGGAAAGGATTTTTTGCTCACTCTGGGTGGAGAGCACAGTGTGGCCCTTGCCCCTATCTCAGCTTACCTGAGACATTACCCTGGTCTGGCGGTTCTACAGTTGGATGCCCACGCCGATCTGCGATCCAGCTTTCAGGGCAGCCCCTATTCTCACGCCAGCGTTATGGCCCGGGTAGCCGAGAAAGACGTCCTCATGATCCAGATAGGACTGCGTAGCCTCTGCCGGGAGGAATCCGAGATTGTGCGCCGCAACAGCGGTGGAAAGATGCTGCCCTTTTTTTCCTTCGGATTGCCGTCTCCCCGGGAAGCAGCACAAAGGATTTTGGAGTTTATAGGCGACAGGCTCTTATATATCAGCTTTGACGCTGACGCTTTGGATCCTTCGATCCTGCCTGGAACGGGAACCCCCGAGCCGGGTGGATTATCCTATGAATGGGTGCAAAGCCTATGGCCACACCTGCTTCCCCATGTGCGCCTGTTGGGACTGGATTTCTGCGAAGTTTCTCCACTGCCCTCGTGCGGAGTGGTTTCCGAATCCGTGGCGGTTAAATGCATCAATCGGATTTTGGCCAGTTCCTTTTGCTTTATCCCTGGAGGAGGGGACTGATCCCTGCTTGGTGAAACTGTTGTCGGACAGGGGAAGAGAAAGGATTCAAGAGATGGAAAAGAAGGATCGGACACACAATCGGGAAAGAATGGCTGATCCGGAGGAGCTGGACCTCAAGCCCCTGCAAGCCCTGCACCCCGATCAAATCGGGGACGTGGATGAATTGCTGGGTTCCATGTCCCAGACCGCCTTCGGAGGGCGCCGCCTGGGCGAGGCCCTGGATGTTCTCCAGGCCATGGTGGAGGATCCGGAGTGCCATGTGGTGGCCACCATGTCCGGGGCCATGACCGTGGCCAAGATGAGCGGGGTCATATGTACCATGATCGATAAGGGCTGGATAGATTCCCTTATCTCCACCGGAGCGCTCATGGCCCACGGTTTCGTGGAATCCATCGGCCTGAGGCACTACAAGTATGAAAGGGACAAAATGAGCGACGAATGGCTTTGCAGGCAGGGATTGAATCGTGTTTACGATACCCTGGAACCGGAGCTCAATTTCTTGCAGGCGGAAAAGGTGCTGAACGATGCCTTGCAGGAGTTGCTGCAAAGCGATCGACACCTTTGTTCCCAGAAGGTCTGCCGGGCGGTGGGACGCCATCTTAGCGAGAACTATCCGGGCAAGGGGGTTTTAAAGAGCGCCTATGAGCAGGACGTCTCCGTTTACATTCCCGCATTCACCGACTCCGAGCTAGCCCTGGATATGGCCATGGGCATCCTGGCCCGAAACCCGGAGTTCGCTAACGAGGAGGCCTATCCCGGCGACTTGCCTTTTCAGTTCAATCCCTTTCTGGATCTTTTCCATTACACGCGCCGGGTAATGCCGGCCAAGAAGCTGGGAATATTCACCATTGGCGGGGGCGTGCCCCGCAATTGGGCTCAGCAACTGGGCCCATTTGTGGAGCTGGCCTCACGAAAGCTGGACAATATTGATTGGCAGGGATTCAAGCGCTTTCACTATGGAGTGCGGATCTGCCCGGAGCCGGAGCATTGGGGAGGTCTATCCGGATGCTCCTACCAGGAGGGGGTCTCCTGGGGTAAATTTATCTCTCCCGAGCAAGGAGGGCTCTTCGCCGAGGTGCACTGCGATGCGACAATTGCCTGGCCTTTGCTGGTAAAAGGACTGCTGCAAAGGCAGGAAAAAGGCTCCAAGCACAAGACATAGGTAACCCTTCACGGGGCGTTTTTTCGCTTCGTATCTTCGGTTCTGGATTTTCTAATGCCAGTCTTGCGGGCCCGGCACCCACTTCATTTTGAGGAGTTCAAGAAAAAGTGAGTGACGGGCTCCCCCACAAGACGAGCGAAGAAAAACAAAAAGAACCTTCGATAAAATGTTCAAAAACGCCCCGTGAAGGGTTAGATGCACAGGAGGACCCATGCCCGAGCCGGAAGGTTTTACTCTGCCTTTTCACGGACAGGAAAGGATACGCAACGACTTGCTGGAGAGCATACCCTTTGAGGGCAGGGATCAATACATCCGCAGCGAGACCGAGGAATTCATTGCTGTGTGCCCCTTCAGCGGACTGCCGGACATAGCCAGGCTGATCATCGAGTACCATCCCCGGGGGGGCAGGTGTGTGGAGCTAAAGTCACTCAAATACTATGTTACCAGTTTCAAGGACGTGGGCATCTATCAGGAGGAGGCCACTTTGCGGATATATCGCGATCTGCAGGGCCTGCTGCAGACGGACAGTCTCAGGGTGACCACAGTTTACAATGTCAGGGGCGGTTTCCAAACCACAGCGGTTCAGGGAAGTTTATAGGAAAGTCTAACAGGGCGTTGAAAATCTTCCAATTGCTGCGTTGCTTCAAAAAGTTCAAACT
>CAYSPQ010000018.1:8408-12205 GCA_964432965.1 uncultured Desulfohalobiaceae bacterium | reverse complement strand
GGGCAGGCTGAAGGCCATGGTCACGATCATTACGTAAACCGTGCCCACGGCAGCGGAAAAGATGCCGGCGGACTCGGGCAGTCTGGAGTCGCCCTGGGTAAAGAAATAGATGTTGAATACCTGACGAGTGCGCTCATCCTCCTGGAGATTGTCCACCAGACCAATCTGCTCCGGGCTGAGTCCATGGGGCTTGTCCTTGAGGTATTGGTCCACTTCCGCGGTGGCCAGAACCCACTTTTCTTCCCGGGTGCCTATCATTTCCGGGTTTTTTCGCAGTTTTTGCGGCAGCTCCCGGTACCAGGACCTGCTGAGCAGGGGGGCTATCTCCTCGGAAACCGCCTCCACGGGGAGGTCCACGACTTCCTGGCTATAGCTTGCCTCCACCTTGATCTCTGCCTGCCAGAAGGCGCTGTGTCCTTGCTGGAATATGTCTCCCAGAAAGACTACCAGGAAGGTACAAGCCAGGACCAGGGCGGTAACGCAATAGAACCAGAAGCGCCGGTCCCTGCAGTAGCGCCGGCGGGTACGCCTGTCCAGCGCGGAATTATTGCTCTTCCCGGATGACTGCATGTTTTTGCCCTACATGTTGTACTGCTTCTTGAAGCGGTGAATCACCATGGAGGATATTATATTCAGGATCAGGGTCACCACCAGCAGGGTCAGCCCCAGAGCGAAGGCGGAGAGGGTCTCCGCGCTGTCGAAAACCAGGTCCCCGGTCAGGGCGTCCACGATGCGCACCGTCACCGTGGTCATCCCCTCCAGGGGGTTCCAGGTCAAGTTGGGCTGCAGTCCTGCGGCCATGACCACGATCATGGTTTCTCCCATGGCGCGGGAAACGCCCAGCAGAAAGGCGGAGACGATCCCGGGCAAGGCTGCGGGCAGAACTACGTGCTTGATGGTTTCGGATTGGGTGGTGCCCAGGGCATAGGAGCCCTCCCGGAGGCTATGGGGAATGGAGCTTATCACGTCGTCGGACAGGGAGGAGATGAAGGGAATGATCATGACCCCCATGACCAGGCCAGGGGCCAGGGCGTTGGTGTAGTCCGCGTGCACACCTAGAGCTTCGGCCACGCTAACCACCAGAGGGCTTACCGTGATCGCAGCGAAGAAACCGTAGACCACGGTGGGAATGCCGGCCAGCACTTCCAGGGCCGGTTTGGCTACTTCCCTGACCTTCTTGCTCGCGTACTCCGACATGAAGATGGCGGAGAGCAGACCCACCGGAAGGGCCACGCACATGGCGATGAAGGTAATCATGAAAGTGCCGGCGAAGATGGGCAGGGCACCGAACTGGGCCTCCTCCACCACTTCCTCTCCCCGGCCTGCGCTCTCCAGGAAGGCGGTTCCCGGGGACCAATTGGTTCCGGTGAAGAACTCCCAGACGCTGACCAACTGAAAGAACCTGATGGCCTCGAAGATAACGGAGAGCACTATCCCCAAGGTGGTAAAAATGGAAATGCAGGTGCCCAGGAAAAGGAGCCAGCGGATGGTGGCCTCCACTGTCTTGCGAGCCCGCAGGGAGGCATGAACCCTGCGCAGGGCCAGATAGGCGCAACCCGCGGACAGGCCCAGAAGACCGGTGAGAAGCATGGGCAGGGGTGCGGTTACAACACCTAGCAGGTGCAGGAGAGTGAAAAAGGCGGACACCGCTATAGCCGGAAGGAACATCCAGATGACTACGAACCAGCCGTAGAAGGAAGGGGGGGAATTGAGGCGGTGTCCTTGATCCAGATCCTGGACCGCCCGCTTCCTGCCCAGATAGAACGCTGCATAGGCCAGCGGCAACAACCCGCCCAAAAAGAGCAGCAGCAAATACTGCACAGTCACTGCTAGACACCTCCGGGGGCCTTGATCGCCCCTGCAGGATAAACTCTGCGGCAACCGGGCCGACGCCCATCTCCCCCCGAAGCTGTGCTTCAGGGTTCAACCAACCACCTTCCGCTACCTTGCCCCAACCCGTATTGCAGGCAGATCAGCTTCAGGCAAGGGCTAGCTACAGATCGGTTATCTGAAGCACCTCCCTCTGCCGCCACCGCTGGCGCTGCTCCTCCCGCATATCCTCCGGCATGGGGACCAGGCCTATCTCCCTGAGATAACCGCGATAGCCTATCATTGAATCGCTCAGAAAGAAGTCCACATATTCCTCCAAGCCGGGAACGCGGTCGAGGTTGTCCAGCTTGACGTAGAAGTAGAGGCTTCTGGCTATGGGATAGTCCCCCCGGGAAATATTCTTTACCGTGGGCCGGGAGCCCTCGATGAGCACCGGCTTGACCTTGTCCCGGTTGTTGTCCAGAAAGCCGTATCCGAAAATCCCCAGGGCGGTTCTGTCCCTTTCCAGGCGCTGCACTATGACATTGTTGTTGTCCCCGCTGGGCACATAGTGTCCGTCCTCGCGTATGGCGGTATAGGGAGCCGGATACCCGGGGATTTTCTTGGTGGCCTCCTCCATGACCAGCTCCTCGAAGGCATCGCGGGTTCCCGCGGTGGTGGGAGGTCCGTAGATGAGGATCTCCCTTTCCGGAAGATCCGGATTGATCTGGTTCCAGTGGGTGTAGGGGTTCTTTACCAGCTCCCCGTTGCGGGGAACCCTGGCGGCCACGGCCAGGGTGAGCTCCTCCAGGGTGAGGTCCAGGTCGGGGCTGTCTATATTCTGAGAAAGTGTAATGCCGTCGTATCCGAGGATCACCTCGTGAATCCTGTCCACTCCGTGCTCCTTGCTGCGCCTGAACTCACTCTCCTTCATCCTCCGGGAGGTATTGACTATATCCGGATTGTTCACCCCGTGTCCCTCGGAGAAGATCTTGATCCCTCCCCCGGAGCCGGTGGATTCGATCACAGGGGTGCGGAAGGGAGTGATAATACCGAACTCCTCACAGACATAGGAAGCAAAGGGATAGACGTTGCTGGAACCCATGATGCGTATCTGCTGCCTTTCCTCGGGCTGGCAGGCTCCGAGAAAAAGGAGCAGAACCAGAACAAAGGATGATAGCGCAGTTTTCCTCATCATGCGGCATTACTTCCTTGGCCGGCCTCCTGGCCGTCTCAAAACAGGTTGGAAAAACAAGGCCTATTCTGACCGAAAAATGTTACATGCGTTTTACAACTTTCCGGTTTGAGGAATTCCATTCCCAAGGAAAACGGCCACTGCTTTCTGGCTCCAAAGTACATGCCGTGGCTAGAAAACTTCCGCCTCGAACCAGAAGAGCTGCGCCTTGCCGCTTTGCCAGCAGTTAGGGGGCAAGCCGGCCTTGAGGCAGGTCTGGGAGAGAAAGGTCTCCCGGTCCCATCCGTGCTCAGTGGCCACCTGGGGGAGCAGAAGCCCGGAGTGAATTCCCTTCTGAATGACCAGGCCGTGCCTGCCCGGCACAATCGCCTCCGGATCCGGACAGGGTTCGATGGGGCTCATTATGGATACCTCAATCTCCAGGTGATCCAGCTCCTCCCGTCGCAAGGGAGGGAACCTGGGGTCGCTGAAGGCGGATTGCTTGGCCATGTTGGCCACGTTGCTGTCCACTGGCTCGTCTGCCCATATGTGGCCGATGCATCCGCGCAGCTGCCCCTGGAGCTTCAGGGTGACAAACACCCCCAGCTTTTCCTTGAGCTTGTCCGTGGGCGGGGCAGGTATATCCACACTGGAATCGAATGCCCGAAGAATGCTCTTGTAGGCCAGGTCCTTCAAATACTTCTTTTCCTCTTCGGTAAGGGAAAAGCGAAAGCCTTGCTCCTGCATACGCCTCACCTCACAACGAGATGGTGTTTTGGGTTTTAAGTGCTAATCACGTAACCACTTAACACTT
>CAYSPQ010000018.1:0-8308 GCA_964432965.1 uncultured Desulfohalobiaceae bacterium | reverse complement strand
CACTTAACACTTCAATCAGAAGCCTTGCTCCAACCCGGGACTAACAAGGCAGGGGCCGGCTTCGGTATCCAGGGCAGCAGCAGTTGGTGCGTCAGCCAATCGAACCAGACCCTGATCGAGTATCAGCCTGCCCTGACTCAGCCACTGCACCGCCTGGGGATATATCCTGTGCTCCAGGGCCTGAATGCGATCGGCCAGTTCCTTGGCCTCCTCTCCGGGATGGACGGCAACAGCGGCCTGAATAACCACCGGACCGTGATCCATGTGCTCGTCGGCAAAGTGTACTGTCGCGCCGCTGACGCGAACCCCGTACTCCGCGGCCTCCTTCACCGCCCGGGTGCCCTTGAATCCCGGCAACAGTGAGGGATGAATATTCAACACCCTCCCGCCAAAAGCCCGGATGAATCCCCCGCTGACCAAGCGCATATACCCGGCCATAACCACCGCTTCCACCCCGTGCTCGCGCAGGGCTTCTATTATCGCTCTTTCCCGGTCCCCGCGCTCCGGAAATTCCTTGCTACTTGCCAGGTAAGTGGCGAGGCCCCGGGATTTTGCTCTGTTCAATCCGTAGGCCCCGGGTCGATCGGAGACCACCAGAGCTATCTCCGCCTCCAGTGCTCCCTCCTCGATCCTTCCAGCCAGGGCCTCCAGATTGGAGCCGCTTCCGGAAAGCAGCACCCCCAGCTTAAGGCTCATATCGTCCATTTCCTTTTCTAGTCTACAGGCTGTTGCAAAGACACAACAGCAAGCATCCATTTGAAACCGACTGTCAGCATACTAAGCCACGATTTCAACCTGATATTTTTTTAGATAACTCAAAACGATAACCCCCTACACGCCGGCACCTCGATTCACTCCCCGGCACTGCCTGCTGTCCCGACCTATTGCCTCCGCAAGCTCTGCGACCGTGTACTCCTGCGGCATTACGTGACAGGAAAAGCCGTGTTCCTGCAGGGTCTGTGCGGTAACCGGCCCGATGCAGGCCAGTCGCAGCCCGGACTGCACGTGGGGATGCAACTCCCCCGGCTCCAGGAGGCTGAAAAAGTTTTGCACCGTGGAAGAGCTGGTAAAGCTTATGTAGTGTATCTCGCCCCTTTCCATCCGTTGTTTGAGCTCAACAGGATCGTTGTGGGCGAGCTCTGTCCTGTACACGGGAAGCACCCGCACCTCGCACCCAGCCTTGCGCAGCTCCTCGGGCAACACTTCCCTGGCGGACTCCGCCCTGGGGATGAGGATCCTCTTGCCGCATATCCCCATGCGCAGCAGTCCGTTCACCACCTCCTCTGCCACGTATCTCTGCGGCACGTAGTCCGGCTCCAGCCCGTATCCGCGCAGGGCATCGGCTGTGGCGGGACCTATGGTCGCCAGGCGCAGGCCACCGAAAGCGCGGCTGTCCATCTCCTGCCGGCGAAGTTGCTCATAGAAATGATGCACTCCATTGACCGAGGTGAAGATCACCATGTCGAATCCGCTGATGGTCCTGATAGCCTCGTCCACCTCGCTGCCCTCCGGCAGGGGACTGATCCGGATGGTGGGAAACTGCAGACAGCAGGCACCCATATCCGCCAGGGTCCGCACCAGGGTGCTGGCCTGCTCCCTGGCCCGGGTCACCACCACTCCCTTTCCCAGCAAAGGCTTTTTCTCGAACCAGGCCAGAGAGTCCCGCAAGCGCACCACCCTGCCCACAATGAGCAGCGCGGGAGGACGGAAGCCGGTCTCTTCCGCCTGAGCAGCTATATCCTCCAGGGTGCCGCAAAGGGTTCTCTGCCAGCAGGTAGTTCCCCAGCGTACCAGAGCAGCGGGGGTATCTCCTCCGGCTCCGGAATCCATCAGATTGCCGGTTATGCGGCGCAGGTTCGCCACTCCCATGAAGAAGACCAGGGTGCTGGCGCTCCTGGCCAGGGCGGACCAGTCAATTGCGCTATCTCCCTTGTCGGGATCCTCGTGACCGGTGATCAGGCTGACCGAGGAGGAGTAGCTGCGATGGGTCAAGGGTATTCCGGCGTAGGCGGCAGCGGCCACAGCCGAGGTTACTCCGGGGATGACCTGGAAATCGATCCCGGCTTCCACCAGGGCCTGGGCCTCTTCCGCCCCCCTGCCGAAGACGTAGGGATCGCCCCCCTTGAGCCGGGCCACGGTGAATCCCTTGCTCGCCCGATCCGCCAGGAACTGATTAATCTCCTGCTGGGAAAGGGTGTGGTCCCCTCCCTTCTTACCCGCATATAAAAGCTCCGCCTCGGGGCGGCAGTACTGCAGCAGATCCTCCCCGGCCAGGTAGTCGTAGACCACCACATCCGCGGCGCCAAGGGCCTCCTTGCCCTTGAGAGTAAAGAGTCCCGGGTCTCCAGGCCCAGCTCCGATAAGACAGACTTTGCCTTGGCTCATGTTTTATTCCGCCTCATAGGATTTCAACTTTTCCCGCAGAGAAAGGAGCTTTTCCCTCTTTTCCCGCAGCTCGTCCCTGCGCTGCCTCTCCTTGTCCACCACCTCCCCGGGGGCCTTTTCCAGAAAATCCTGGTTGGAGAGCTTCTTTTCCACTCCGGAAAGATCCTTGTCCACCTTGCCCATCTGCTTGTCCAGCCTCTCTATTTCCGCTCGGAAGTCTATGACTCCCTCCAGGGGGATGTAGAGCTCGCAGCCGTCCACCACGTTGCTTGCTGCTGCCTGTGGAGGCACAAGGTCGGGATCCAGCCGGAGCTCCTGCAGACGGGCCAGATCGCAGACCACCTCCCTGTTGCTCTCCAGAAATGCGGCCCTGTCCTCGTCCAGCTTGGCCCAGAGTCGAAGCTGCATGCCCGGATTCAGGTTCAGCTCACTCCGCACATTGCGCACGCTGACCACCACCTGCTGCAGGAAATCCATCCAGGGGGGCAAAGCCTCGTCCCGGCACTCCGGCCTCCCTTGCGGATAATCCACCCGGGCCAGGTTCCTCTCCTCCAGGTCGGGGAAACAGCTCCAAAGCTCCTGGGTCACGAAGGGCACAAAGGGATGCAAAAGCACCAGCAACTCGGTGAAGGTGGTGTGCAGACAGGCCTGGGCTTCCCTCAGCTGCCTCTCCTCCCCGGAATAGAGCTCCTTCTTGATCATCTCCAGGTACCAATCGCAGTAGGTGTGCCAGAGGAATTGGTACAGCTCCTGGGCTGCGTCGTTGAAGCGGAACTCCTCCAAGGATGCGGCCACATCCTCCTTGATCCTCTCCATCTCGTGCAGGATGTAGCGATGGCTGAAGCTCTGCACTGAGGCCAGATCCACCTCCGGTTTGTTTTCGGGAAGGTTCATCAGGGCAAAGCGGGCCGCGTTCCAGATCTTGTTGATAAAGTGACGATAACCCTCGATCCTGGCCACGGAGAGCTTGACGTCCCTGCCCATGGCCGCCAGTATGCTCAGGGTAAAGCGCAGGGCGTCCGCGCCGTAGCGCTCGATCACGTCCACGGGATCGATCACATTGCCCTTGGACTTGCTCATCTTCTGCCCCTGCTCGTCCCGAACCAGGGCATGAATGTAGACCTGCTCGAAAGGTACCCGCTCCAGGAAATGAAGGCCCATCATCATCATTCTGGCCACCCAGAAAAAGATGATGTCGAAGCCGGTAACCAGCACCGAGGTGGGATAAAACACCTGCAGATCCCGGGTTTCCTCCGGCCAGCCCAGAGTGGAGAAGGGCCAGAGGGCGGAGGAGAACCAGGTGTCCAGCACGTCCTCCTCCTGCTCGAGCCTTGCGCTGCCGCAGGAGGGGCATTCCCCCGGGTCCTGCCGCGGAACCAGAAGCTGTCCGCAATCGCCGCAGGTCCAGGCAGGTATGCGGTGGCCCCACCATATCTGCCTGGATATGCACCAGTCCCTTATGTTGCTCATCCAGTTGTAGTAGTGGGTGAGCCAATGTTCCGGGAAAAATCGGGTTTCGCCATCCTGCACCGCGCGAACAGCCCTGTCCGCCAGTCCCTTGGTGGCCACGAACCACTGCTTGGAGACCAGGGGCTCGATGTTCGTGCCGCAGCGATAGCAGTGGCCAACGCTGTGGACGTGCCTCTCCGTTTCCAGCAGGGCCCCCCTGGCGGCGCAAGTCGGAGACAACCCTGTCCCTGGCCTCGTGACGCTCCAGGCCCTCGTAGGCCTCACCCGCCTCTTCAGTCATGCGGCCCTGAAAATCTATTACCCTTTTGCTCTCCAGGCCGTGCCTTTCGCCCAGCTCAAAATCGTTGGGATCGTGGGCTGGGGTGACCTTCAGGCAACCGGTGCCGAAGGAGGTGTCCACATGAGAGTCCGCTATTACCGGCATTCTTCTGCCCAGAAGGGGCAGCTCCACCTTGCGCCCCACCAGGTGACTGTAGCGCTCGTCCTCGGGATGGACAGCCACCGCCGTGTCCCCTAGCATGGTTTCCGGCCGGGTGGTGGCCACTACCAATGTGCCGCTACCGTCCAGCAGGGGATAGGCTATATGGTAGATTCCGCCCTCCTTTTCCTCGTGCTCCACTTCCAGGTCGGCCAAAGCGGTCTGGCAGCGGGGGCACCAATTGATTATGTAGTCTCCCTTGTAGACCAGCCCTTCCTGGTAGAGGCGGACGAAGACCTCCCTCACTGCCCGGGAGAGGGTATCGTCCATGGTGAAGCGCTGCCGGCTCCAGTCCACGGACGCGCCCATGCGCTTGATCTGGTTCAGGATCTTATCCCCGTATTCCTGTTTCCACTCCCAGACCCGCTGCACGAAACGCTCCCTGCCCATATCCTCTCTGCGGATGCCCTCCTGCTCCAGGGCCCGCTCCACCACGTTCTGGGTGGCTATACCCGCGTGATCCGTGCCCGGAACCCAGAGCACGTTGTAGCCACGCTGCCTTTTGTAGCGGCAGAGCACGTCCTGCAGGGTTATGTTCAGGGCGTGCCCCATGTGCAGACTGCCGGTGACATTGGGAGGGGGGATGACCATGGAAAAGGGGGAGGCCCCGCTCTCCGCATCCGCGGCAAAGGTTCCCTCCTGATCCCAGAAGTCCCGCCAGCGCTCCTCCACTTGTTGGGACTCGTATCCCTTGGCCAATTCGGCTTTTCCACTCATTTACCAACTCTCTTTCCCGTAGTTTGCTAGGTATTTCCCCGCTTGGCTCTGCTCAGCTCCGCATGCATAAAAATACTATACAGGTTTGTCAGCCGGAGCAGGCTGACAAGTGGGACAATAGACTGAGCTCCTTCCCGAAACTACAATTCGCTGCAGTACATCTCCGCAGCTCGGACAGGGCTGGCCGCCGCGCCCGTATACCCGGAAATCGTTCTGAAAAGCCCCGGATTCGCCACTAGCGTTCACGAAATCGCTGAAGGTGCTGCCCCCGGCCTGGATTGCCTCTTGCAGGACGCGGATCATCCCTTGGTGCAAGCGCAGCAGCGCTTCCTCCCCCAGTTCGTTGGCCCGGGTGAAAGGGTGGATTCCGGCCAGATAAAGGGACTCATCCGCATAGATGTTGCCTATTCCGGCAAGCAGGCCCTGATCCAGAAGCAAAGGCTTTATCCTGCCCTTGCGTGTGCTGAGCAGGCGATAGAACTGACTTGGCTCCATCTGCAGGGGATCCGGGCCCAGGGAGGCGAAAAAGGGCCAGGACTGCAGCTCTGCCAGGCTGAAAAAAACCCGGCAGTAGCCGAACTTGCGAACATCCCTGTACAAGAGGGCGCGACCATCAGACAAGCTAAAAACAAGGTGAGTGTGTTTGTCAAGCAGGGCCTGCTGCTGGGAGGTCAGGACAAGGCTTCCGGTCATCTTGAGATGAAAGACCAGTACCGGGCCCTTCTGCAGCCAAATCAGCACCAGCTTGCCCTTGCGGGAGACTCCCTGCACGCGATCGCCCTCAGTCAATTCGCGAAGGGTCTCCTCGGAGCACTTTACGCATTTGGGACCCAGCACTTGCACATGCTGCAGGACGGAGCCGGGCAGGGCCTGATCCAAGCAGCGGACTATGGTTTCCACTTCCGGCAGTTCGGGCACTGATAAGTCCTTGTCCAAACTTTATTCAGCTGGAGGGCTAAAGGGAAAACTTTCTGTCACCTCTGGATTCAATCGGAAAGAGCCGCTGAATCCATGTTGAAATAAGGTCCAGGGCGGTCTATCCTGGCGGAACTAGACAGATAAAGGATGACACCGGGAGGGTCAAGCCCGATGATAATGGATGCGCACGTGCACATCTGTCCCCCCCAGGTAAGACGGGACAGACGCCCGTTTCTGGAGGGCGAGCCCGAGTTCGCCGGGATCTATGAGGACCCCCGGGCGGAGCTGATCGGGGCGGAGGCACTCTTGCAGACCATGGACGCGCAGGGAGTGGACAAGGCAGTGGTCTTCGGCTTCCCCTGGCGCAAGAAGAGCAACTTCCGCCTGAACAACGATTACGTGCTGGAGGCTGCCCGCAATCACCCGGATCGCCTCATCCCCTTCTGCTGCCTCTATCCCGGCCATCCCTCGGCAGAGGAGGAAGTTCGCCGCTGCTTGAGCCTCGGAGCCCGGGGTGTGGGCGAAGTAGCCTTCTATGCCTGCGGCCTGGAGGACGAAGCACGCAGGCAGCTGGCACGCCTGGCCTCTGTCTGCGAGGAGGCGGGGTGCCCCCTGCTACTGCACACCAACGAGCCTGTGGGACACATCTATCCCGGAAAAGCCCCCATGGAGCTGGGGCAGATCTACGCCCTGCTCCAGCAGAGGCCCCGTACCCGCTGGATACTGGCTCACGGAGGCGGCGGAATGCCCTTTTTCAGCCTGATGAAAAAGGAGGTTCAGGACGTGCTGGCCAATTGCCTCTTCGATATCGCCGCCTTTCCCTTCCTCTACCAGCCCCGGGGCCTGCGCCTGATGGTGGAAGCGGCCGGAGCGGAAAAATTCCTGTTGGGCACGGACTACCCTCTCCTGCCTCCGAAACGCTACTACCGGTTCCTGCAGGAATCGGGGCTCGGCCGCAAGGAGCAGGAACTGATACTGGGAGAAAACCTAGAGCATGCCCTGCGACCGGATGAATATGGAACCTGAGCGCCAAGAGCGCAAGAAAAGGGTCCTGACCTTTGTCCTCTATAGTATATATCGGGTCAGATCCCGGTCCTCCTGGACATCGCGCAACTTGTCCTGGACGTAGCCCGCGTTTATCTCCACCCTGGACTTTCTCATTTCCGGTGCCTCGAAAGAAAGGTCGTGCAACACCCTTTCCATAAGGGTGTACAGCCGCCTTGCCCCGATGTTTTCCGTCTCCTCGTTTATCTTCTGGGCAAAGCGGGCCATCTCCCGCAAGCCGTCCTCGGTGAAAACCACATCCACGCCCTCGGTATCCAGCATGGCTCTGTACTGCCTGGTCAGGGCATTCTGGGGCTCGGTTAGTATGCGATAGAACTGCTCCTGACTCAGGGCCGAGAGTTCAACACGGAGGGGGAATCTGCCCTGCAGCTCCGGCACCAGGTCCGAGGGCTTGCTGTAGTGGAAGGCCCCGGAGGCGATAAACAGGATATGATCCGTGCGCACCATCCCGTACTTGGTGTTCACCACACATCCCTCCACCACGGGCAAGAGGTCCCTCTGCACCCCCTCGCGGGACACATCCGACTGCTTGCCTCCATCCTGGCTGCTGCACACCTTGTCCAGCTCGTCGATAAATATGATCCCGCTCTGCTCCACTCGGTCCCTGGCCATCTCCATCACCTTGTCCTGATCTATCAGCCGATCGCTTTCCTGTTGCACCAGATGGTCGTAGGCATGGATCACCTTCATCTTCCGGGATTTCTTCTTCTTGGGGAACATCTTGCTGAACATGTCCTGCAGCTGCATATCCATGTCCCCCATTCCGGGCATGGACATCACGCCCACCTGGGGGCCGGAGCCCTCGACCTCCAGCTCCACGTAGCGCTCGTTCAACTTGCCCTTGCGCCACATCTTGCGAAACTTCTCCCGCGTGGAGGCCTTGTCCCCCTCGCTCTCGCCGTCACTCCGCCCAGCCTGCTGCTGTGCATGCAGCTCCTGTTGCTGCCCGTTTTCCTGCGGCTGGTACTGGGGCTGTTGCTGTCCGGATCCGCTTGTCTGGGTCCGGGAACGGGGCAGGAGAAGATCCAGTAAGGCCTCTTCAGCCATCTCTTCCGCCTTTTCCCTTATATTCTCCCTCTCCTCCTGGGTCACCAGATTCACCCCGATCTCCATCAGATCGCGGACCATGGATTCCACATCCCGGCCCACGTATCCTATCTCCGTGAATTTGGAGGCCTCGACCTTGGTAAAGGGGGAGCCGGCCAGCTTGGCCAGGCGCCTGGCCACCTCGGTCTTACCCACCCCGGTGGGTCCGATCATGATGATCTTCTTGGG
>CAYSPQ010000017.1:5766-12228 GCA_964432965.1 uncultured Desulfohalobiaceae bacterium | reverse complement strand
GGGCGGCCCTGGGAATTCCTGTACCAGGACCTCTGCAGCTCGCCTCCCTCGTCCAGGACTACAGCCTTGGATGTGCCGGAGCCCACATCCAGGCCCAACCTATAGTATCGGCTCATACGATCACCTCTGACCGGAAGAAGTAGGACGAACAAAAAAATATAATCCATCTATGGTCAAGATTCAAGTGCGGACCTTGGCTCAGCGAGTGGGCAAGAAGCTCCCGGATTGACTTGACAAGGGAAGCTGCAATAAGATCTTTTTTTGATTGGTTTCCTCCAAAAACTGGCTACCCTCTTCTTTTGGGGGAGAATATCTTGGAAAATCCCAACAATGGATGCTCAAAGGAGAGCGTTTTATGAATAGGAGGCCAGTTGTAGCCGGCCAGTTTTACCCTGGCGGTAAAGAGGAGTTGTTGGGTCAGGTGCGGCAATATCTTTCCCGGGGCGAGGCCGAAGGCAAGGGCTATCCCTTGGCCATGGTTCCGCATGCCGGTTACGTCTTTTCCGGGCCCATAGCCGGCAAAACCCTGGCGCGTGCCCGTCCAGCCCCAAAAGTTGTGCTGCTGGGCCCCAACCATACTGGACAGGGACAGCCCTTTTCCGTATGGGCTTCCGGTCAATGGGAGCTCCCCGGGTTCTCCGTGGAAGTGGAGGAGAATCTCGCCGGCCGGATCCTTGCTGCCCATTCGGAGATGCGCGAGGATCACAAGGCTCATCTCTATGAGCACTCCCTGGAGGTGGTGCTGCCCTTCCTCTATGCCCTGAACGAGGAGACCCGGGTGGTTCCGGTGTCCGTGGCCGAGACCGACCTGGACCGCTTGATCGAGGTGGGCCAGGCCCTGTCTGGGGTGATAAGCGATGAACAGGAACCGGTCTCCGTAGTGGTCAGCTCGGACATGAGCCATTTCATTCCAGCTCAAACCGCACGGCAGAAGGACGAGATGGCTCTGCAGTCAGTGTATGCTGTGGATCCGGAAGGGCTGTATCAGACGGTGCGCAAGAACAGTATCAGCATGTGTGGCGTTCTTCCCATGACCGTGGGCCTAGCCCTGGCCCGCAAGCTGGGCTGTAGCCGGGGCGAACTTGTGGAATACGCCAATTCCGGTGACTTTATAGGCGACTATTCCCAGGTGGTGGGCTATGCAGGGGTGGTGATAAGCTAGATATTCCCCGGAAGGGGGTACATCGGGATGGGCAGATGATCGCAATCGTGGATTACGAGGCCGGAAATTTAACCAGTGTGCAGCGAGCTCTTCAGCACCTGCGGATATCCAGCCGGATCACCTCGGACGCAGAGGTCATCAGACAGGCGGAGGGAATAATCTTCCCCGGGGTTGGTGCCGCGGGACAGGCCATGCAGGCCCTGCATCGCAGCGGGACGGACAACATCCTGTTTGAGTGCGTGGAGCGGGAAATCCCCCTGCTGGGCATCTGTCTGGGCAGCCAGATCATGCTGCAGTACAGCCCGGAAAACGATACGTACGGAATGGGGCTCATTCCGGGGGCCTGCAGGCGTTTTTCCCCGGATCTCACCGAGCAGGGGCTGCCCATCAACATACCACACATGGGTTGGAACAGGGTGCGCTTTCAGGCAGAGGATCTGTGTCTTTTCTCCGGCATAAAGGAAAATACCGAGTTCTATTTTGTCCATGCCTACTATCCGGTTCCGGAGGAAGACTATGTTCTGGCCCTGACCGACTACGGAGCGGATTTCTGTTCGGTTCTGGGCAGAGAAGGCCTTTGGGCGGTGCAGTTTCATCCGGAAAAAAGCGGCCGGGCCGGATTGGCTCTTCTGCGGAACTTTTATCGCTACTGCCGGGAAGGCAAGTAATGCTTTGCAAAAGGATCATTCCCTGCCTGGATGTGCGCGACGGAAGGCTCACCAAGGGGGTGCGCTTTCAGGACAACGTGGACATCGGGGATCCGGTGGCCAGTGCTCGAGCCTACTACGAGCAGGGCGCGGACGAGATAGTTTTCTACGACATTACCGCCTCCCATGAGAAAAGAGAAATCATGCTTCAAGTGGTGGATCAGGTGGCTGCCCAGATCTTCATTCCCTTTTCAGTGGGAGGGGGGATTCGCTCTGTGGAGGAAATGCGGGCCGTACTGCTAAGCGGAGCGGAGAAAATCTCCGTTAATTCCGCGGCAGTGAAGGATCCGGATCTTATCCGCAGAGGGGCCGTGGCCTTCGGCTCGCAGTGTATAGTGCTGGGCATGGATGTACTTCGGGTGAATCCAGCTTCCGATATCCCTTCCGGTTACGAGGTGGTGGTTCAAGGCGGCAGGCAACGCATGGGAATGGACGCGCTGCAGTGGGCCCGCGAGGCCGAGCGGCTGGGCGCAGGAGAGATATGCCTGAATTCCATAGATGCGGACGGCACCAAGGACGGGTACGAATTGGCGCTAACCCGATTGATAGCGGATAATGTCCGTATTCCAGTGATCGCCTCCGGAGGTGCGGGTAACCCGCAACACATGGTGGAGGCCGCGACCATGGGACATGCTTCTGCAGCCCTGATAGCCTCCATTGTCCACTACGGCGAGTACAGTCTCCCCCTGATCAAGGAAGAGATGGCAGAGAACGGCGTTGCGGTGCGGCTGAACTGGTAGAGTCCGGGTGGGAAGCTGTTGGCCATTTCTCGAATCTTTGACGTTCCTAGAGACAAATAGTCTGCTAGATTCAGGACATTTGACTGGTGCCTACAGAAAACCCCCGTATGCTTTTCCTTGCTTGCCAACGAGCAGGAGAAAGTGTTCCTGGTTACCTTTGGGCCCGCGAATGATGGAGGGGACCGAGCCCCGGGGCTCAAGATTTAGCTGCCGGCAGGCGTGATCCTGGACATGGGCAATGGCTTCTTCCTGTAACCGGGTGGAGCGGACCACTCCCTTGCCCACCTGGTGTTTTTGCAGCTCGAATTGGGGCTTAATCAGGGCCAGGATGCGGCCCCGAGGTTTTAGGAAGCTGACCACCCCGGGTAAAATGGCCCGCAAGGAGATAAAGGAGCAGTCCGCCACCGCAAGCCCGACTTTTTCCGGAAGCATATCCTGTGGGGCGTACCGGAAGTTGATTCCTTCCAGGACCACGACTCTGGGGTCCAGACGGAGCTTTTGGTCCAGAAGGCCGGTGCCCACATCCGTGGCGTAGACGCGCTTGGCCCCGAATTGCAGTAGACAGTCGGTGAATCCTCCGGTGGAGGAACCCACATCCAAGGCGACCAGGTCAGTCACGCACAACCCGAAATGCTGTAGAGCGGCTTCCAGCTTGTAACCTCCTCTGCTGACAAAGCGCTCCGGTTCCCGGAGGCTAATTCGGACATGGTCAGGCAGTAGTTGGCCTGGTTTTTTCACCCGGGTGGCCTCTTTCCGCTGGTCGAGGCAGAAGACATCTCCGGCCATGATCAAGCGCTTGGCCCGTTCCCTGCTTTCAGCCAGGCCTTTTTGGACCAGCAGCTGATCCGCCCGCTGTTTGTTCTTGCTCATCCTTGCCAGTAACAAAGGCTCGTGTTATATACATATATGCCCGGCACTGCGCCGAATGCGCCTTGCTGCGGGTGCTTCCCTCTTACCCAAAAAGGAGAAGAACATGCCATTAATCTCACCGGAAAAGATGCTGAGACAGGCCTATTCCGGCGGTTACGCCATAGGTGCCTTCAATGTGAACAACATGGAACTCATTCAGGGTATCGTTGGCGGTGCCCAACAGGAAAAGTCTCCCCTGATCCTGCAGGTATCCGCTGGAGCCCGACGATATGCCGGGCAGACGTACATCGTCAAGCTAGTGGAAGCTGCCGTGCAGGAAACCGATCTCCCCGTATGCCTGCACCTGGATCACGGCCAGGACTTCGCCATTTGCAAGGAAGTGATCGATGCGGGCTTTTCCTCGGTCATGATCGACGGCTCGCATCATCCCTTCGAGGAGAATGTGCGCGTCACTAAAGAGGTGGTGGATTACGCGCACGAGCGAGGAGTCTGGGTGGAGGCCGAGTTGGGTCAGCTTGCCGGGGTGGAGGATGATGTGAGCGCCGAGGAGAACGTGTTCACAGACCCGCAGGAGGCCAGGGAATTTGTGGAGCGCTCCGGATGCGATTCCCTGGCCATAGCCATCGGCACCAGCCACGGGGCTTATAAGTTCAAGGGCGAGGCCCGCTTGGACCTGGATCGCCTGGAGCGAATCCATCGGGAGCTACCGGGCTTTCCTTTGGTGCTGCACGGCGCATCCAGCGTGCTCCCAGAGTACGTGCAGATGGCCAACATGTACGGCGGTGCCATCGAGGGCGCTCAGGGGGTTCCGGAAGAGATGCTTCATCGTGCGGCAAGTTCCGGAGTGTGCAAGATAAACATCGACACCGACTTGCGCTTGGCTCTGACCGCGACTATTAGAAAGGAATTCGCGGAGAATCCTTCCAACTTTGATCCTCGCAAGTACTTGAAGCCGGCTAGAGACGCGGTGCAGGAGGTGGTGCGGCACAAGATCCGCAATGTTTTAGGCTCCTCGAACACCATATAGGTCCGTGACCCAAAGCACAACACTCAACTGCTAGTGTTTTGCCCAATGTGAGCTGTCTTGCCTAAACTGAGCGGTTTTATCGCTCAGTTTAGGTGATCTGCCTGATATTCATGGATATTTCCAATCATTCTTCGACACCAATCGGGTGATAAAGTCTTTCTTTATAAGAAACGTTGCGAGCCACGACAATGGGGGCTTGGGGCGAAGCCCCCAAAGAAAAAATATATGGAGCCGCTCGATTGAGGTCATATATTTTGTTCTGGGCAATTGCTTATGTGGCATGCTTGGTTGGCAATTTGCGAGGTCAAGACACTGTCGGGCTGGGTGCTTGAGTAATAGCCAGGGCTTCAGCAAAAAGACAACCTGAAATGTGGGAGGCGATCATTTCAGGTTCGAAAAAGGCAATAAGGAGGTGGGGAGATGGCAGTGCGTATAGGGATCAACGGATTCGGTAGAATCGGGCGCTATGCGGTTCGTTTGCTTGCCGACAGGCAGGACCTGGAGCTGGTTGCGGTGAATGCCCGTGCGGACAACGAAAGCTTGGCCCATCTGTTGCGCTACGATTCGGTGCATGGACAATTTTCCGGGCAAGTAGAGCCCAATCAGGAGGGTTTCCTCCTGCAGGGCAAGCAGGTAAAAGTTACTCGTCAGGCCCCGGGTGAGTGGAAGTGGGGCGATCTGGGCGTGGATTTGGTTCTGGAGACCACCGGCAGTTTCCGGGACATGGAAAGCAATCAGAAGCACCTGGACTGCGGCGCCAGGAAAGTCCTGATCAGTGCTCCGGGAAAGGGAGTGGAGGCTACCATAGTGCCCGGGATAAACGACCATCATCTAAAGCCGGAGCACAGCATAATCTCCAATGCCTCCTGCACAACCAACTGCATGGCCCCTGTGGTCAAGGCGCTTCACGATCGTTTTTCCATAGAGCGGGGTATCATGACCACGGTGCATTCCTATACTATGGACCAGCGCATACTGGACGGCTCGCACAAGGATTTGAGAAGGGCCAGAGCCGCGGCGATGTCCATGATACCTACCACCACGGGTGCGGCTAGGGCTGTTACCGAGGTCATCCCTGAGCTTAAGGGAAAGCTGGACGGCATGGCCATTCGGGTCCCCACCCCCAATGTCTCCCTGGTGGACCTTAACTTGCATATGGGAGAGGAAGTAACTGCGGATAAGGTGAACGCAGCCCTGAAGGAGGCTTCGGAGAACGAATTGAAGGACATACTGGGTTACAGCGAAGAGCCGCTGGTTTCGGTGGATTACAATGGAAGCCGTTACGGAGGGGTTGTGGATGCCCCGCTTACCAGCCTTATCGAGGATCGTCTGCTCAAGGTGATCGCCTGGTATGACAACGAGGCCGGATTCACTCACCAATTCATAAGGCTGGCCCAGCTTACGGCCCGCCATCTTTGATGATCCCTCTTTTCAAGCGCACCTTGTGTTCCGCACACGCGGTGCGCTTAAAACGTTCCCCCAGAATCACTCCGTCTTTAAACGGAGAGAAATTTACAAGCTTTCGGCATTCGATAGTATGACCAATTTTGTCCATCTGCATTGACATACAGAGTACAGCCTGCTGGATGGGGCTATAAAGGTGCAGGACCTTTGTTCCAAGGCGGTTTCCTTTGGTCAGGGAGCTGCGGCCATCACCGACCATGGCAACCTCTACGGCGCTCTGGACTTTTATAAAACTGCCAAGGACTACGGCATAAAGCCCATTATTGGCTGCGAGGTGTATGTAGCTCCCCAGCACCGAACCAGGAAGGAGGCCAGTTCCGCCTCGGAAGCGGGTTATCACCTGGTTCTTCTGGCCCGGAACAAGGAAGGTTATCACAACCTGGTCAAGCTGGTGAGCCGCGGCTTCCGGGAGGGGTTCTATTATAAGCCCCGGGTGGACAAGGAGCTTCTGGCCAGTTGGAACCGGGGCCTCATTGCAATGTCTGCCTGTCT
>CAYSPQ010000017.1:0-5756 GCA_964432965.1 uncultured Desulfohalobiaceae bacterium | reverse complement strand
TCAAGGGGGAAGTTCCCCAGAAGATTCTTTCCCGGGGAATGGACTCCGCCAGGGAAGTAGCCAGGGAATACAGCGAGTTGTTCCCGCAGCGTTTCTATCTGGAGATCATGGACAACGATCTGTCGGAGCAATACGAGCTGAACGAGAAGCTGGTGGAGATGGCCGGGGATCTGGACCTTCCCCTGGTAGCCACCAACGATTGTCACTACCCGGAGCGGCAGGACTCCACTGCCCATGATATCCTGCTCTGCATCCAGACCAACTCCACTGTGGGAGATAAGAAGCGGATGCGCCTGGAAACGGACAAGCTGTACTATCGCCCCCCGCAGGAGATGCAAGAGGTCTTTTCCCATGTCCCGGAAGCGCTGGAGAACTCCTCCAGGATTGCCGAGGCCTGCAATCTGGAGCTGGATCTGGGCAAGCCTCGTTTCCCGGTTTACACCGTCTCCGACGGAAGGACCCTGGAGCAGGCCTTTTGCGATATGTCCCGGGAGGGGTTGCGCGATAGACTGGCCCATACCGTCTACGAGGTCAGGGAACAGGATTATTGGGACCGCCTGGAGCATGAGCTGGAAATCATATGCAGCAAGGGCTACAGCGGATACTTTCTCATTGTGCAGGACTTCATAAACTGGGCCAAGGAGCAGGGCATACCAGTGGGGCCCGGCAGGGGTTCCGCAGCCGGATCCCTGGCCGCCTATGCCCTGAAGATCACCAATATAGATCCCATTCGCTACGGTCTCCTCTTCGAGCGTTTTCTGAACGTGGAACGGGAGAGCTTGCCGGATATAGACGTTGACTTCTGCTACAATCGCCGGGAAGAGGTCATTAACTACGTTACCCGGGTCTACGGCAAGGAGAATGTGGCCCATATCACCACCTTCGGGACCATGAAGGCCAGGGCGGTAGTTCGCGATGTGGGGCGCGCCCTGGGCATGAGCTTTGCAGAGACGGACCGCATTGCCAAGTTGATTCCCGAGGATCCGGGCATCAGCATTGACAAGGCCCTGGATAATGAGCCCGAGCTGCGGAAAAGGGTGGAGGAAGAGGAAAAAATAGCCCAATTGATAGATGTTTCCCGCAAGCTGGAGGGGCTGGCCAGACACGCCTCCACTCATGCCGCGGGAATAGTGATTTCCGACCAGCCCATGGAGGAATACCTGCCTCTCTATCTGGGCAAGAAAGGGGAAGTGGTCACCCAGTACGACATGAACAATGTGGAAAAGGTGGGTCTCATAAAGTTCGACTTCCTGGGCCTGAAAACCCTGACCGTGCTCCAGGATACCCTGGAGCTGGCTAGCAAGAACGGAAAGCAGGTGCCTGATCTGCAGACCATGACCCTGGACGATCCGCAGACCTACGAGTTGCTCCGTCAGGGCCGCACCGACGGGGTTTTCCAGTTGGAAAGCTCCGGCATGCGTAATGTGATGACTGAGCTAAAGCCCGAGAGGTTCGAGGAGCTTATCGCTCTGTTGGCCCTGTACCGGCCCGGTCCCCTGGAGAGCGGGATGGTTACCGACTTTGTCGAGCGCAAACACGGCAGGAGAGAGGTGGAGTACCCCCATCCGTGGCTGGAGCCCGTCCTCAAGGAGACCTACGGGGTGATCCTCTACCAGGAGCAGGTCATGCGCATCGCCTCGGTAGTGGCGGGTTATTCCCTGGGTGATGGGGACATACTGCGCCGGGCCATGGGCAAGAAAAAACAGGAGGTCATGGCTCAGGAGCGCAGCAAGTTCATGCGCGGTGCCTTGGAAAAGGGGTTGGAGGAGTCCACAGCCAGACACCTCTTCGACCTGATCGAAAAGTTCGCCGGTTACGGCTTCAACAAGTCCCACAGCTCGGCATATGCCATGATCTCCTATCATACGGCCTACATGAAGGCCCATTATCCAAAAGAGTTCATGGCAGCGCTGATCACCTCGGAAGTGGCCAATACGGACAAGGTGATCAGCCACATAAACGCCTGCCGCGAAATGGGCATCGAGGTTTTGCGCCCGGATATAAACAGAAGCGAGCGTTCCTTTACAGTCTCCGGGGAAAATATCCTCTTCGGGCTTTCCGGGGTAAAGAACGTGGGCGACGGAGCCATTCGGCAGATTTTACAGGAAAGGGAAAAAAACGGTTCCTTTCGCAGCTTGATGGATTTCTGCCAGCGCATGCACTCCAAGCGAATCAGCAAAAAGGTGGTGGAGAGCCTGATCAAAGGCGGAGCAATGGACTCCCTGGGCACCTCTCGTGCCGCCCTGCTGGCCAGCCTGGACAAAGTGTTCTCCAGGGCACAGAAGAAATCCAAGCCCAAAGGGGGACGCAAGCTCCTGCTTCCCAGCATTTCGGATGACGCGGAGGAGAAAATGCGGGACCCCGGTGGTGTGGGCCTGAACATAGAGGAGGCGGAAATCGCTGAATGGCCGGAGGAAGAAAGGCTAAAGCACGAAAAGGAAATCCTGGGTTTCTATTTGAGCAGTCACCCGTTGTACAAACACAGGGATAAGCTGACCCAGTTCGGGGTAACCGCCCTGGAAGAGCTGAAGGATGCGTCCCCAGGGAAGGAGGTGGATCTGGGAGTGCTTATAACAGGCTGCAAGGAGATAAGCACCCGCAAAGGGGACAAAATGGCCTTCTGCCAGGTGGAGGATCTGACCGGAACTGCGGAAATGACTCTTTTCCCGGAAGCCTACGGCAAGATAAGGGGAATGGATTTCGACCAGCCCTTCTATTGCCGGGCCAAAGTGGATACCGACCGCAATAACGATTTAAGCGGAGAAGAAGAATCCGTAAAGAAGCTAAAGCTTCTGGCTCAGGAGGTCAGCCCTGTTTCCGAAATGGATCTGCCTCCGGATAAGCCTTGTACCCTGGAGGTGAGCGCAAAACAGGTGAATCAGGAGAAATGGCGTGAACTAAAGGACATCCTGAGTCGATACCCCGGATCCAGCCCCATAACCCTGGATTTGTGGCTGGATGAGGCCGTATGCAGGATGACCCTGGGACCGGATTACTGTGTAAGCCCGCAGGACGAGATCTTCCGAGAGCTGGAGCATTGGAAGCAGAGTTTATAGCCAGTGATTTTCAGGAAAATTGCTCAACCTTAAAAATTATGGAAAAGAGCGCGGGGGTGTAAAGACGACGGCTGTGAGCGCACCAGACACTTAAAGCTTCTTCGTTTACATTTTCCTGATTCGTTATGGCCTGGAAAACGGGAATTAGGGTTATCCAGGGAAAGCGATCTTCTTTCCCGTTTTCCTGTTGGGATGTGTTGGGGAAGGGTAGTGCGCTTGCAAATAATGGACAATCGGACAAGGATGGTGGGATGGAAGGAAGACAACCGATATACAGGGTCAGAGTGGAGGGAGAGTTCAGTTCTTCCCATCAACTGCGCAATTACGGAGGCAAGTGCGAGAGCCTGCACGGCCATAATTTCCGGGTACAGGCGGAAGTGGAAGGATCCGGGCTGGACCCGGAAACAGGTATTCTGGTTGATTTCAAGGACATACGGGGCCAACTGCAACAAATCCTTTCCGAGTTGGACCACGCCCATTTGAACGAGCTACCCGCCTTTCGTCGGGAAAACCCCTCCTCGGAGAACCTGGCGCGCTATATATACCAGCGTCTGGAACAGGCTCTCTCCATGTGGTCGGTTTCCCTGCGCAAGGTCAGTGTGTTCGAGAAAGAGGGCTCCCGGGCTACCTACAGGGAAACGTAAATCATGCGCGTTCTGCTGCAAAGGGTTAAATGGGGCAAAGTGTTGGTTCAGGGAGAGGAGGTCTCCGGCATCGGGACCGGGTCCCTGCTCCTTGTGGGATTTAGCAGCGAGGTGAGCAAGGATTTCGCTGGAAGCAAGGAGTGGAACAAGCTGGTGCACAAGCTGCCCGAGCTTCGTATATTTCCGGATGAGCAGGGACGATCCAATCTCAGTCTGCAAGATATAAGGGGTGAAATGCTGGTGGTGCCTCAATTCACCCTTTTTGCGGACTGTAGAAAGGGCAAGCGTCCCTCCTTTGTCCAGACGGCAGATCCGGAAACAGCTGAGGTCTTGTTCCGGGAGCTGGTGCGTGAATTGGAGACGCTTTGCCCCGGTCGCGTGGGCCAGGGAGTTTTTGGGGCCGAGATGGAGCTGGAGTTTTGTAATTGGGGACCTGTGACTATCTGCCTGGATCGGCGGGATTGGCAGTAGTCCTCCGGAAAACTGACACTGCCTGCAGGCGGGTGAGGCCCCGGAAGCTGGCTGGTCGTCTCTCTTTTTGCAAGAAGAAAACCAGTTCGCGTCCGAAAAGCTCACTTTCCGGATGCGAACTGGCAAATGCTTCTATTCTCCGATTATCTTGACCAGGGCCCTTTTCTTCCGGCCACCGTCGAACTCGCCGTAAAATATCTGTTCCCAGGGCCCGAAGTCGAGGCGGCCCTCGGTGATCGCGACTACCACTTGGCGACCCATGATCTCCCGCTTCAAGTGGGCGTCCCCATTGTCTTCTCCCACGTTGTGTCTGTAATGGCTGACCGGTTCATGCGGGGCCAGCTTCTCCAGCCACTGCTCGAAGTCCTGGTGCAGTCCGGACTCATCGTCATTGATGAAAACCGAAGCTGTAATGTGCATGGCGTTGACCAGAAGCAGGCCCTCACTGATGCCGCTCTCCTTAAGGCATTCCTTGACCTGGGGTGTAATGTTGATGAACTCTCTGCGTTTCTTGACTTCAAACCACAGTTCTTTACGATAGCTGCGCATGTAGGCCTCCCTTCTATTGGTTGTGTTTCTATATTCAAATTTATGAGATAATGGCCTTGGAATCAGCGAATAAACAGGAACTTTTGCGGCCCATGCTAGGAAGGGCTTAAGATTACCGCCTCATGGATAGTTTGCAAGATTATTACAATCACTCGGATTCAGCAATCATGTAAGGCAATGCGGACAGCGAGAGCAAGGCTGTCCAAGCTCAGCAGAGAAGATGTTGATCACAGGAGATAGTACCATGGGATTGAATATGGCTGTTTTGGTCAAACAGGTGCCGGATACCACCCAGGTGGGGGAGAACGCCATGAAGGAGGACGGAACGGTCAACAGGGATGCCCTCCCGGCTATTATCAACCCCGATGACCTGCACGCACTGGAAACGGCACTCGGGATCAGGGAAGTAGTCGGCGGCTGGATTGCCGTTATTTCCATGGGCCCCCCCAAGGCTGCCGAGGCCCTGAGGGAATGCCTTTTTTTGGGCGCGGATGAAGCGATACTGGTTTCCGACAAGAAGTTTGCCGCTTCCGATACCCTGGCCACATCCTATATCTTGTCCCGCACTTTGAACACTGCAGGGGAGTTCCAGGCCGTTTTTTGCGGCAAACAGGCCATCGACGGAGATACTGCCCAAGTTGGGCCTCAATTGGCCCACAAGCTGGGGCTCAACCAGATAACCAACGTGATCGGGGTGCAGGAGGCTCGAAAAGAGGGAATAACGGTGCGTCGCGGCGTGGAGGGAGGAGAGCAGGAGCTAAGGAGCAGCTTTCCGCTCCTTTTGACTGTTTCCCATGAGGCAAACGAGGTCAGGCCCGCAAGCGCCAAAAGGGTCATGGCCTACAAGAGTCTCCCTTGTCTGGGTCCGCAGGACTACGTTTCCCAGCAGGGGGAGGTCCCTTGCATAAAATGGTGGGATGCGGCCACAATTGATGCCGATCCCGACCTGTGCGGAATGTCCGGATCTGCCACTCAGGTGAAGAAAGTGGAAAGTGTGGTTTTGAAGGCCAGTGAAGTCAAGGGCGTAGAGAACACG
>CAYSPQ010000016.1:0-12495 GCA_964432965.1 uncultured Desulfohalobiaceae bacterium | reverse complement strand
AATATCCGTGCCCCTGCCGGCCATGTTCGTGGCTATGGTCACACGGCCGCGCTCCCCGGCGTGGGCTATTATCTCGGCTTCCCGCTCGTGATGCTTGGCGTTCAAGACCTGATGCGGCACTCTCCTTTTGTCCAGCTTGGAGGAGATAAGCTCAGACTTGTCGATGGAGGTGGTCCCCACCAGTACTGGCTGTCCCCGGTTGTACAGCTCCTGGATGGACTCGGCTATGGCCTCGTACTTCTCCTTCTGAGTCTTGTAGATCAGATCCGGATGATCCTGCCGGATCATGGGCTTGTGGGTGGGCACAACTGCCACATCCAGATTGTAGATCTCCTTGAACTCCACCGCTTCCGTGTCCGCTGTCCCTGTCATGCCGGCCAGCTTCTCGTACAGGCGGAAATAGTTCTGAAAGGTGATTGTGGCTAGGGTTTGGTTCTCCGCCTTTACTTCCACGTGCTCCTTGGCCTCCAGTGCCTGGTGCAAACCGTCGCTGAAGCGTCGTCCGGGCATGACACGCCCGGTAAATTCGTCCACTATTATCACCTGGCCTTCCCGTACGATGTAGTCGGAATCGCGCTGGAAAAGGTGATGCGCCTTCAGGGCCTGCAGGATGTGATGCTGGTACTGGATATTGCGGGGATCGAAAAGGTTGCTCAGATCTAGGATGCGCTCGCACTTGGCCACTCCATCCTCGGTGAACATCACCGTGCGCGCCTTCTCATCTATGGTGAAGTCCTCATCCTTTTTCAGCATGGGAACAATGGTGTCTATCTTCTTGTACATCTCGGTAGAGGATTCCGCAGGACCGGAAATGATCAGGGGAGTCCTGGCCTCGTCAATGAGCACGGAGTCCACCTCGTCCACTATGGCGTAGTGCAGGTCCCCCTGCACCAGCTGGTCCGGGTAGAACTTCATGTGATCCCTTAGATAGTCGAAGCCGAACTCGTTGTTCGTGCCGTAGACAATGTCCTTGGAATAGGCCTCTCTGCGCTGTGCGTCATCCATTCCGTGATTGATGTACCCCACTTCCAGTCCCAGAAAATTGTAGATATGCCCCATCCATTCCGCATCGCGCCTGGCCAGGTAGTCGTTCACTGTAACCAGATGGGCTCCCCTGCCGGTCAGGGAATTCAGCACCAAGGGCATGGTGGCTACCAGGGTCTTGCCCTCGCCGGTCTTCATCTCCGCAATCATGCCTCGGTGCAGGATAACGGCACCCAGAAGCTGCACGTCGAAGGGCCTGAGCCCCAGAGTCCTGCGGGAAGCCTCCCGCACCAGGGCAAAGACCTCGGGCAAAGCGTCATCCAGTTCCCTGCCCTGCTGGATCTGCTCCTTGTACTCCGCTGTCTTCGCCGGAAAATCCTCGTCTCGAAGACGCTCCATTTCCGGCTCATGCTTGTTTATTGCATCCACCATGGGCCACAAGGTCTTCAGGAAACGCTCGTTCTTGCTGCCCATTAATTTCTGCGCCAGATAACCCAACATATGTATCGTACCGTTTGTTTTATGGTTTCCAATGCACTCTTAACACGAAAACCAGTATCACGGAACAGTCATGCAAGCTAATAGCCCTTGCCGGGGTTGAGTATCCCGCAGGGATCGAAAACCTGCTTGATGCCCTGCATCAAGCCGAGCTGCTCCTCTCCCAGCTGCCGCTTCACATAGGGCAGCTTGGCCAGTCCCACCCCGTGCTCTCCGGATATGGTTCCCTGCAAGTCCAGCACTCTGCAGATCATGTCCGAGGCCGCTTCCATGGCCTGTTCCTCCTGTCCCCGGCAGGCATCGTAGACGAAATTGACGTGCATATTGCCGTCTCCCGCATGGCCGAAGGTGAGCACCCATATTCCGTGCTCCCTGCCCGCGAGCTGAGCCGATTCCACCGCCTTTCCCAGGCTCCCGCGGGGCACGCTGAGATCCAGAGAGAGCTTGTTGGGACCCAGATTGAAGCTGGCCGGATTTAGAGCGCGTCTGGCCTCCCACAGCTCGTCCTCTTCCGCTGGTGTGCCGGCAGAGGACAAAATCGAGGGACGGCGCTGGGAAAGCAGGCGCAGTATATCCCGGCACTCGTGTTCCACGCATTCCAAGGTTCCGTCCACCTTGAACAAAAGCAGAATATCTGTTTCTTCGAGCCAATCGTATCCATAAGATCTCAGGCAGGCCACCGCTTCTCGGTCCATGAATTCCAGGGAAGCCGGCAGCAGCCCTGCGGAGAACACGTTACGGGCAGCCTCCAGTCCCTCCTGCTGATCAGGGAAGCCGGCCAGGACCGAGGCGCTCCCCTCCGGCAGGGGGAGCAGCTTAAGGGTCAGCTCGGTCAAAAAGGCCAGGGTTCCTTCCGAGCCCACCAGCAATGAGGTGAGATCAAGCCCCACCACATCCTTGTGCATTCTGCCTCCGCTGCGGATGGCCTTTCCCCCGGGAAGAACCGCCTGGCATCCCAGAATATAGTCTCCGGTAACTCCGTATTTTACAGCCCGCATGCCGCCGGCATTAGTTGCAGCATTTCCTCCCAGGCTACAAATCTGAACACTTGCCGGGTCCGGAGGATATAAAAGCCCGGATTCCTCTGCACGCTCCTGCAGCTTACGGGTCACCACACCCGGCTGGACCACTGCGGTGAAATCCTCTTCCTCCACCTGCAGAATACTGTCCATAAACAGGGTGGAAACCACCACACCCCCGCCGCTGGGGACGCATCCGCCCACCACGTTCGTGCCGCGCCCGCGCGGGAACAGGGGAACACGTTCTTTTTGCGCCCAATTCAACAACTCCTGCACCTGCTCCAATTGCCTAGGTCGCACCACCGCCCAGGGCAGGGCCTGGAACCTGCCCGCGTCTGTGGAGTAGATACGGGCCTCATCCCTGAGCAGGCACTGCTCTGCGGGAAAATTGCGGCGCAGGAATTGCTGCTGCCTGTCATTCAGCCCCTGTGGACGTGCCTGCTCAGTGGTCAACAAAAGGCTCCCCCTGCTGAAAACCGCGAATATGAGCTAGCCCGGATTCATTTCCTGTGCCTGGCCATCTCCCGGGCCATTTCCCTCTCCTGCGTGCGCCTCTTGAGCTCCTCCCGACGGTCCCGGACTTGTTTGCCTTTGGCCAGCGCGATCTCCACCTTCACCTTCCCCTCCTTCAAATAGAGGCGGGTGGGAATCACGGTATAGCCCCTCTCCTCTCTGCGGCCCCGCCAATTCTTGATCTCTCTCTTGTGCAGCAGCAATTTTCGGTCCCTGTCCGGCTCGTGTCCGAAATAAACCGCGTTTTCGTATCTGGATATGTGAAGCCCGGTAAGATAGGCCTCTTCATTGCGAAAATAGACATAGCTGTCCTTGAAGCTCACCCTTCCCGCCCGTATGGACTTGACCTCCGATCCGGTCAGGGAAACTCCGGCCTCCAGAGTCTCCAGTATCTCGAAGAGCCAGCGGGCCTTCTTGTTCCTGGCCACTGTCCGGTTGTTGCTGTCTTGAACCCGCTCTTTCCTGCCCATTGGCCGCCTCTATCTCCATATTTTCAGGAGGCATTCTCCAGTACGGAAAAGTAAGACATCATCTCCTGGGGAAAACACCGGGAAATGGTTTCCCGGACTATCCGGTTGCTATCTCCAGCGGAATCACTCTGCAAAATCCTGGCCAAGAGATTCCGGCACTCCTCTGTATTCAGAAGGCGCAACACTTTCTTTATCATGGGGATGGACTGGGGATTCAGGCTCAAGCTGTCCACCTGCATACCCAGTAGCACGGGCAGGCTGTAGGGATCCGTGGCCATTTCCCCGCACATGATGACCTCGATTCCGGCTTCATGGCCGGAATCCACTATGTACTTGATGCTTCTGATCAGGGCCGGATGCAGGGGCTGGTAGAGGTGGGCCACGTGCTTGTTGGTCCTGTCTATTCCCAGGGAATACTGGATCAAATCATTGGTCCCAATGCTGAAGAAATCCACCTCGCGGGCCAAATGATCAGCCACCATAACCGCGGAGGGGAGCTCGATCATGATACCTATGGGCATGTCCCTATCAAAGCTCACTCCCTCCTCCCTCAGCTCCTGCTTGCTTTCCTCCAGAAGGCCCTTGACCTCGCGAAGCTCTCCCAGGCCGGATATCATGGGAAACATCATGGAGACGTTCCCGTTTTGACTCGCCCTTAGTATAGCCCGCAGCTGTGTCTTGAATATATCCTTGTGCTGCAGGCAGAAACGGATGGCGCGCAGGCCCAGCACCGGATTGGCTTCCTCCAGAGAGTCGAATCCCTTGCCAATCTTGTCCCCTCCGGCATCCAGGGTTCTAATAAACACCCTCTGCGGGTGGAGCATAGAGGCCAGATCGCTGTATTCTTCAGCAAGCTCTCTCTCCGAGGGCATTCTGTTCTTATACAGGTAGGAGTACTCTGTCCGGTACAGACCCACCCCTTCACCGGAATACTCCAGCACAGCCCTGATCTCCTCAAAGAGCTCAATGTTGGCCATCACCTTTACGCGAACTCCGTCCCTGGTTTCACCCGGGAGATGACGTTCGCGCATTATTTCCCGCCTATAGGTCTCCTGCTGGTATTTCAGATTGGTATAGTACTCCAGCTCCTCCTCGTTCGGATCTATGACCACCTTGCCCTGGAACCCGTCCACGATCACGAAATCATTGTCCCGAATTTGGCTCTCCGCTCCCTCCACTCCAACTACGGCAGGAATCTCCAAGCTGCGGGCTATAATGGACACATGGGAGGTTTTGCCCCCAAGGGTGGTAACCAGGGCCATGATCTTGCTTACGTCCAGCTCCACGGTATCCGCTGGGGTCAGATCGTGGGCTACGAGAATAACCCTTGAGGTGATCGGCTTTACACTGGAGTTGTTGCTCAAGTGATCCATAACCCGCTGGGCAAGCAGCTTGATCTCGTTCATTCTTACCTGGAAAAACTCGTCGTCAATACCGATGAATTCCCTTTCTATGTCCGCCACGCCCTTTTCCAGGGCCCATTCCGCGTTGAGCCACATGTTCCGGATATAGCGCTCGGTATATTCCCGGAGCTTGGGATCCCGCAGAATCATTATATGGGAGTCGATCATGGCCGCATGTTCGCCCTGTTGCAGGGGTATTCTGTCCCGCACCTGTTCTAGACGGCTCAGGGCGCTGTCGAAGGCGCTGCGCAGCCTATCCACTTCCTGGGGGACATGGTCCTCGGATATATTCTGCACCGAGGTCAGGCAGTATTGGCCACCGGAGGCCAGGTAGGCCTTGCCCACGGAGATTCCCGAAGAGACCGCAGTTCCGGAAAGTGTGTGTCTGGCCATAAGGACTATTCTTCTGTTTCCTTGTGGTAGAAGAACTGTTTCAAGTGATCCACGGCATCCCGAGCATCCGGTCCCGTAGCGGAAACAGTGACCCGCCTTCCCTGCTGAGCGGCCAACCCAAGAATGTCCAGCACGCTCTTGGCATCCGCACTGCTGCCTTCCAACTCCAGCCTGATGCTGCTCTGGAATTTGGCCGCCTCCCGGGCCAGCTTGGCCGCGGGTCTGGCATGCAAGCCCATTTCGTTATCCACGCAAACCTCGAATTGTATCTGCTGTTCCTGCATAGCTGTATTACCGTCCCGCAAGAGTGAGGATACTGTTATTCTCTTAGAAGACGATCTGCCAGGTCAGAAGAACAATAGCCAGCGCCAACAGAGGCAATTCTCTGGGTATTCCGTAGCGGGCAACCAAATATACTGCCCCTGCCAGGGGCAGGGCTGCCGGGAGCATAAGCCACGGATAGGGGCCCAGTAGAAAGAATGTAAACCACAGGGCTGCTATCAACAAGGCGTTCAGCATCTTGACCCTTTCCGCGCAACCCATCAGATCCATTTCCCTGATTTTCTGAAGCAGATTAAGCCCCTTGCTCCAGCCAAGCCAAAAGGTGGTCAGCTTAAAAGCCTGCAGGCAAAGTAGGGGCAGGAGCAGCCAAACCACTGCTGCCCAGTAGAGGCCTCCCAACAGGAGCAGAACGCAGGCCAGGGACCACAGGACCTGTATGGAGCCGCCAAAGAAGGAATCACCTAGTGCAGAGAGAGTATGGGTGGCAGCATTCCTTATGCCCTCCATGGACTGCGCGGAAAGGGTGCCCTTGCTGATGTGCGACTCCAGGAAGAGAAAATAGCCCACCAGCATGGGGTTCCACCAAGGATGGCTGTTGTATGGCGCAAGATAGCGCTCCCGAGCCTCCATCAACTGCCTTTCCTCTGCATAGAGTGCCTTCAGGCCGGGATCCAGGGCAAAGGCCAGGCCGATGTTCTGCAAACCCTTGTTGTTGAAGTTGGCTCCCATGCAGTATGTGCGCAAAAAGCACAAAAGCAAGGTCTTGTATCCAATGCTCATCCCCGGTCCTGTCCTTGCCTCGGGCAATGCTTTTGCTTATGCCTCTCTATTCCCTGGGCCCTTATCCTTCTCCAGCTCCAGGTAAAGCTGATAAACATCCTTTTTGCTCCAGCCTTTAACCCTTTCCCTGCTGCTTTCTACGACCCGCTTGGGCTTTTCCCCGCTTCCCCTTTCTTCCCGCAGCACGCCAAGGACCTCCTCGCGCGGGGTGGCTATTTCCCTGCCCGGGTCCGGAGGCCCCAGAACCACGGTGAACTCTCCCTGCGGCTTGCTGGGCAGGAATTGCCACTGTCCCAATTCAAAAAAGATAAATTCTTCGTGCTGCTTGGTCAATTCCCTGCCCAGGCAAACTTCCCTGGGTCCCAGGCATTGGTAAGCGGTCTCCAGCGAGCTCGCCAAGCGGGATTTGCGCTCGAAAAAAACAAGCGTGGTGTGCAACTGGGAAAATTGCCCCAGGAGCCTTTCCTGCTCCCTCTTTTTCCTGGGCAGAAAGCCCAGAAAGGTGTAGGGCAAGGGGGAAATCCCGCTACCCATCAAGGCGACCGCCGGAGCTGTTGGCCCGGGTACGGGTTGCACTGCAAATCCCCTTTTGCGGCAAGCCCGGACTATTCTGTATCCCGGATCGGACAAAAGGGGGGTTCCTGCGCTGGAGACGAGAGCCAAATCTTTTCCCTGGCTCAAGTGCTCCAACACTGCTTCTATCCGTTTTTCCTCGTTGTGCTCGAAGAGGCTCAAGAAGGAAGGCGAACTCAGGCCGAGACGCTTGAACAGTATTCCGGTTTTCCTGGTGTCCTCGGCCAGAACTATATCCGCTGCTGCGAGGGCGGAGATGGCGCGTTGGGTAAGGTCACCAAGGTTGCCAATGGGAGTGGCTACCACCCACAGGCGACCCGAGCTCGTTGGAGGAGATGACATCCAGGTCATGCCGAATGACGCATCCTTGTTCTTGCAGGCTAACGCTGAGCAGGTCGAAGCGGCAGGGGCGGGACCAGAGATTGTTCCGGCTCAGGTAGTGGCTCGCGGTCTTCAGCAGCTTGCGCTTTTTCTGGATGGTCAGGGCTTGTCCCGGTATTTCGAAATCGCTTTCCGTCCGCGTCTTTACTTCCACAAAAACCAGAAGCTCCCCGTCCCGGGAACAGACTAGATCCAGTTCTCCCTTCCTGCTGCGCCAATTGCGGGTAAGGATGGAATAGCCCCTGCACTCCAGATAGGAGGCGGCCATCATCTCTCCTGCTTTTCCGCGCCAAAGATGCCTGGCAAGCACTGCTTGATCTCCTGCGAACAGCTCTCTCTCACCGGGCCAAAGCTGAACCGGTGCAGTGCGCAGGGCCCCAGCCTGCGTAAACCCTCCAGATGCTCCTGGGTTGCGTAGCCCTTGTGCCTGGCAAAGCCGTATCCGCTGTATTTGCCGTCCAGTTTGACCATGAGCCTATCCCGAAAGGTTTTGGCCAGAACCGAGGCAGCTGATATTTCCGGAACCAGGGAGTCTCCCCGCTTTACTGCCCTGCTGCGAATGGATCCCCAAAGCGGGTAATTGCCGTCCACAAGCACTTTCTCCGGAGTACAGCGGAGATGCTTTACCGCCCTGTGCATAGCTTGCAGGGAAGCTCGCAGTATATTGAGCCTTTCTATCTCCCTGGGCCATGCCAGCCCCAGGGACCAGCTCCGAACACTCTGTTTGATCCGCAGCTCCAGTTCTTCGCGCTTAAGGGGGGTAAGGCGCTTGGAGTCGGTAAGTCCGGGCAACTCGCAATCCGGGGTGAAAACCACTGCCGCGGCTACAACTGGGCCGGCCAGGCATCCCCGGCCGGCCTCGTCCACTCCGGAAAGGAGAAGGGATTCCTCTGGCACGCGAAATCCCGTATGCCTTTATCGTTTGGCTCTGGTCTTGAGGCTGGCGGCCTTCCTCTTGAGATCGCGCAGGAAATAGATCCGGCTCTGGTGAACCTTCCCCCTGCTGACCACCTCTATTTTCTCAATAGCTGGGGAGTGCAGGGGAAAGATACGCTCCACACCGAAACCGTCGGACACCTTGCGCACGGTGAACGTCGCGTTTATGCCCGATCCGCGCTTGCGAAGAACCGTTCCCCTGAAGACCTGGATGCGCTCCTTTTCTCCCTCCACGATGCGAATATGCACATCCACCAGGTCTCCGGCCTCAAAGCGGGGAATATCGATGCGCATTTGCTCCTGTTCAATCTTGCTCACCCGGGGATCCATAATCTCTCTCCTTTATTCTTCTCCTGCTGGCCTGCGGATTGGGAAATATTGTCTCCGCGGGCTTTTTTTGACGCCGATGTTTTGCCCTCCCGTTCCAGCATCCCTTACCAGGTATCGCCCAGAATGCGATCTATGAGGATGGCTGCCGCGGTGCGCACGGAAAGGTGCCTATAGCTATCGAAGGGTCGGATGGGGCGCAGCACAGTGTCCGCTTGCCGGATCACTTCCGGGGCCAGCCCGTGCCCTGTTCCCAGAAGCAGCAGAACGGGCCTTTCCTGCAGGACTTGCCTGAGGCCAACCTCGGAAGCGCTTCCCTCATCCCGGGCACTGGTTGCGGCAATAAATGGCATCAGGCCCGTACGGCAACGAATGTCCTCTACTACTTGCTCCAGGCTGGTCAGTATTCTCACCCGTTCCAGGGCCTGGGCTCTCTTCACCCTGCCGGTTTCCGGCTCTTCCCCGCGGGCCTGGCTGGACTCCTTTTCCTCGGGACAGGGGTTTTCCGGCCCAAGTGCGCTTTTAGCCGTGTATCCGTCCTCGGTCCAGTGACGTATTAGCCGCTTGGCCAACTCTTGCTGATCCCGCAGCGGAGTGACCAGGTAGTAGCGCGGCAATGCGTAAGTGGCACAAACACGTGCTATATCGTGTATATCCAGGTTTGTCAAAGACACGCTACCGGATTGTCCCTCTTTGTTCAAGACTGAAGAATGCAATAAAGCGGGATAGAGGTTGCGGCCCAGCAGAGTGCGGGAAAAGCCGCGCAGCCATGCATAGTCCGCTGGATCCAGATCGCAGCGCTGCAAGAGATCTGGACGATAGCGCAGTGTGGTTAAAAGGGACTGGCCTTTGCGCCATTGGGCCACTCGGCCGTGGTCACCGGACAGCAGCACCTGGGGAACGCTAAGGCCTTGGTACTCCTGGGGCCTGGTATAATGCGGATACTCCAGAAGCCCTAGGTGGAAACTCTCCTCTTCCGCTGACTCCTCCCTGCCCATGAAGCCGGGGCGCAGCCTGGCTACTGCCTCCATCAGGGCCAGGGCAGCGCTTTCCCCACCGCTTAGGACGAAATCCCCTATGCACACCGGCTCTATGTTCTCCAGCTCCAGCAGTCTGGCGTCCACTTCCTCGTAACGGCCGCAAACGAGGGTCAGGGTCTCCTCCCGGGACCAATCTCTCACCGTATCCTGCCTAACCGGTCTTCCCCTGGCGGAGAGCAGCAGTTGCCTCCCCTTTTTCCGCAGGCTCTGCAGGGCCAGATGAACAGGCTCCACAGCCATGACCATCCCCGGTCCGCCTCCGAAGGGACGGTCATCCACTCGATTGTGACGGTCGCGGGTATAATCACGAGGATTAACCAGATCCACGGATATTATCCCGCTTTGCCGGGCTTTTTGCAAAAGCCCGGTTTGCAGCGGGGAGTGGAAGTACTCCGGAAAAAGGGTGAGTATATTGAAATGCATGGCTTGGATTTTCCGGGCGGGCTATTTTCTCTATCAGCTAGCATCCGGAAAGTCTTGTCTTCGGATGCGCACTAGCCTTGCTTCTTCTATGGAAAAAAGAGAAAGCAAGAAAATCAGTGGAAGTGCATCACCACTGTATAATCTGCTGTAGCAGGGACAAGACAGGTGCAGGGCATGTGCTGAATTTTCAGCCCTGATCATCCATGTACAGCTCCAGCAGCCCAGGAGGCGGATCGATAACCGTGCTTTTGCCCTCCAGATCCAGCTGCAGGACAAACTCCTCCCTGGCCGGAAAAAGAATCTCCCCTCCCTGGCTGGAACGTATGGTCCAAAGCTCCTGACCGGCATGGATTTCCGCCCGCTCCAGCTCCCCTATCCGCTCTCCCTCGGGGAGATACACGGACAAACCAGTCAAATCCGCCAAGTATACCTCTTCCGGCTCCGGCTCGGGGAGATCGCGCTTGCGCACCCAGATCTGCGCATCCGTGCAACCGGAAGCTTCCTGCCTGGACTGGATCTCCTCCAGTTGCAACAGCACTTGCCGGCCCGAATGTCTAACCCTGCGGATTCTGGCCTTGCGCGGTCTTTGTCCGGGCCTCTTCAAATACACCCTGCTCAGGGAGTCAAAAACAAAAGGGGAGTTTGCGTAACTGTCTACGCTGAACTCCCCTTTCAGCCCGTGGGGTTTGTGTACCCTGCCCAGAGTGAGGAACCCGGACTGGGACATGAAATCCGTTTGCGCAATCTATTCCAGGATTTCCAGGACAACCCTTTTCTGCGCCTTGGTGGAAACCGCTCCGAGAATGGTGCGCATAGCCCGAGCGGTTCTGCCCTGTCTGCCGATAACCTTGCCCAGATCCTCCTTGGCCACGCGCAGCTCGATTACGGAGGTCTGTTCTCCCTCTATCTCGCGAACATCCACAGCATCCGGATTGTCCACTAACGCCTTGGCAATGTACTCGATAAGTTCTCTGAACATATACGCACCTCCACTTTCTGCTTCAAGTTCTTACTAGGCGCAGTCACAGGGATACGGGAAGCAAGCTCAATTCTGCGAGTAGAATCCAACTCGCTGCAACAGGGAACGAACTGTTTCCGTGGGTTTGGCCCCTTTATCCATCCATCTTTTTGCTTTTTCCTGGTCCACCTTGAGATCTTGGGGATTCTGCATGGGATTATAGTATCCGAGGAAATCGAGGAACTTGCCATCCCTGCGCGCCTGACTGTTAACTGCCACAATGCGGTAAAAGGGGCGTTTCTTGGATCCCATCCTGGTCAGCCTGAGTCGAAGAGCCATTCTTCTTACCCTCCATATTATTTATTCATTACAACTGTGTCAAAGAGATAAGAGAAAAAAAGCTTTCCTTTTTCCAATTTTTTGCCAATGCAAGCTATTTCTTTTTCTTCTTCTTGGCCCTCTTTTCCTTCTTCTTTCGCTGGGGGCTCTTTTTCGTGGCGGATTTTTTGGAGCCTCCAGACGGAGAGTTCATCATTTCCGCCTCCTCCATACCGCCCATGCCTCCCATGCCACCCAGTCCCTCCATTCCGGGTATCTGCGGCATAGCTCCCTTGCCCGCACCCTTCTTCTTCCCGGAAGCCTTCTTCATCATCTTCTGCATCTGTCCGAATTTCTTGAGCAGGTCGTTCACATCCTGTACCGTGGTTCCACTGCCCTTGGCAATGCGTGTCTTGCGGCTCGCGTTGAGGCTTTTGGGATAGTGTCGCTCGTGGGGGGTCATGGAGTTGATTATCGCCTCCACTCTGGAGAGCTCCTTCTCCGGCATCTGCACATTCTCGAGCTGCTTGCTCACGTTGCCCATTCCGGGGATCATCTTGAGCAGGCCTTCAATGGAGCCCATCTTGCGTATCTTGCGCATCTGGGAGCGGAAATCCTCCAGGTCGAATTCCGCTTTCTGCATCTTGCGCTGAAGATCCTCGGACTCCTTCTCGTCGTACTCGCTCTGGGCCTTCTCTATCAGGGTGAGCACATCGCCCATGCCCAGAATGCGATTGGCCACACGGTCCGGATGGAAAACCTCCAGATCCCCTATCTTTTCTCCGATTCCCACGAACTTGATGGGCCGCTGGGTAACGGATCTGATGGACAGGGCCGCCCCGCCACGCACATCCCCTTCCAGTTTGGTCAGGATCACCCCGCTCAGATCCAGTCTTTCGTTGAAGCTCTGGGCCACGTTTACCGCGTCCTGACCGGTCATGGAATCAGCAACCAGGAGGGTTTCCCCCGGATGTATCCGTTCCCGGATGGCGGCCAGCTCCTGCATCAATTCCTCGTTTATGTGCAGTCTTCCTGCTGTATCCAAAATAGCTGCATCCGCTCCCCTCCGGCTGGCCTCCTTGACCGCGTCGCGACAAATATCCACAGGGTCCATGGCCGAGGTGGAGGGATAGACGGAGACTCCCAGATCATGGCCCAGTTGCTGAAGCTGGTCTATAGCCGCGGGGCGATACACGT
>CAYSPQ010000015.1:0-12643 GCA_964432965.1 uncultured Desulfohalobiaceae bacterium | reverse complement strand
AGCCAGAAAGGAGCTACTGGAGAACTACGTAAAGCGCTTGGAGGAGCTGGAGAATGTGGCCACCGCCTTCGAGGGCGTGAGCAAGGCCTATGCCATTCAGGCGGGTCGAGAGCTTAGGGTGATGATCGATTGCGATCAGGTGGACGAGGACCAGACCTATATGGTCTGTAGGGATATCGCCCATTCCGTGGAGGAAAAGCTGACCTACCCCGGGCAGATCAAGGTGACCTGCATCCGGGAGAAGAGGTCAGTGGAATACGCCAAATAATAGCAAAGGACCTGGATGCGCATCCTTTTCCTGGGGGATATTGTAGGCAGACCCGGTCGCAGGGCTGTAAGCAACAAGTTGCCGCAGATAAAGCAGCGGCTGGAGCCGAATCTGGTTTTGGCCAACGCGGAAAACGCCTCCGGAGGAGTGGGGCTCACCCGCAAGGATGCGGAGATGCTCCACCAAAGCGGGATCTCCCTTCTGACCTCGGGAAATCACATCTGGAGGTACAAGGATGTTTTGACCAGTTTGCGGCAGGAGCAATGGCTTCTGCGACCGGCAAATTATCCGTCCGGGGTGCCAGGCAGGGGATACGCGGTTGTAACCTGTCCGGTTGGCAAGGTAGGAGTGGTCAATCTGCAGGGCAGGGTTTTCATGACCCCTCTGGACTGTCCCTTTAGGACAGCGGATTTCGTGCTTGCCGAGCTGCACGAGCAGAACCCGGACCTTGTCCTGGTGGACATGCATGCAGAGGCGACCTCGGAAAAGCTGGCTCTGGCCTACTACTTGCGGGGCAGGGTCACTGCGGTCCTGGGAACCCATACACATGTTCAGACAAGCGATGCCAGCGTGGACAGACAAGGGACCGGCTATATGACAGATCTGGGCATGTGCGGCCCCAGGGAGTCTGTATTGGGTATGGATCCGGAAGCAATTTTGAACGGCTTTTTGCAGCAGTTGCCGCAACGGTTTTCCGTCGCCGGTGGAGAGGTGGAGCTGCAAGGCGCTTTGCTGGACGCCGATCCCGCCACTGGATTGGCTCATTCCCTGAGAGCCTGGAAAGAGGAGGAAGCCTATTGAATTTCAGTCTGTAAAAGATGCGCCTGCAAAAATTCCTTTTTTGCAGACAGTTTTAGGTGTTAAGTGTTAAGTTGAATCGAGCAGTCGTTTATTTAAATTTATACGGATGAGTTCAATTTATGACTTTTTGCAGCTTAATCTGCAAAGAGGACGGAATGATATGAGCAAGGACCTCAATTACAGCATGGAGTTGATCAGCAGAGGGGCGGAAGAGATAATTGAAAGAAAGGAGCTGGAGCAAAAGCTCAACAAGGACCGCCCCCTTCTGGTCAAGGCGGGCTTCGATCCCACCGCTCCGGATCTGCATCTGGGACACATTGTGCTTATCCAAAAGCTGAAGAATTTTCAGGATCTGGGTCACACCATCCTTTTCCTCATCGGCGATTTTACCGGAATGATAGGCGATCCCAGCGGAAAGTCGGAAACACGCAAGCATCTGACCCGGCAGGAGGTGGTGGATAACGCGGAAACCTACAAACACCAGGTTTTCAAGGTGTTGGATCCGGAAAAGACAAGGGTGATGTTCAATTCGGAATGGATGGACAAGTTCAGCGCCTATGACTTCATCCGGCTTTGCTCCCGCTATACCGTATCCAGGATGCTGGAGAGGGACGACTTCCACAAGCGGTTTCAGGAAAATCGCTCCATCGCACTGCACGAATTCATCTATCCCATGATCCAGGGCTATGACTCCATCGCCATGAACGCGGACGTGGAGATAGGCGGAACGGACCAGAAGTTCAACCTACTGATGGGCAGGACTCTGCAGCGCCAGGAGGGAATGGAGCCGCAGGTCATACTGACCATGCCCATACTGGAGGGTCTGGACGGGGTGCAGAAGATGAGCAAGTCCCTGGGCAACTACGTGGCCCTCGAGGATAAGCCGGAGGAGGCTTACGGCAAGATAATGTCCCTGCCCGACGAGCTGATGTATCGCTACTTCGAGCTGCTTACCGACCGGGACATCAACGAGGTTAAGAGGATGCAGGAACAGGTGGACCAGGGGCAGGTCCATCCCAAGACGGTCAAGGAGGACCTGGCCTGGGAGATCACCTGCAAGTTCCACGGTAGGGAAGCTGCGGACAAGGCCAGGGAGCACTTCCATCGGGTTTTCTCCCGGCAGGAGTTGCCCGAGGAAATGCCGGAGCTGGAAATTGACGCAGACACAGCCCAGTTGTCCGAAGTAGTCCTGCAGTCCGGGATCTGCCAGTCCAGAAGCGAGGTGAAGCGGCTGTGCAAGCAAAATGCTGTCTCCCTCGACGGGCAGCGAGTCCAGGATCCCTTGTGCTCGCTGAATCCCGGAGAACACGTGATCCGGGTGGGCAAGAAGCGATTCCTGAAGGTCAAATGCGGTTCTGAATAGGAAAAGCCGGGAGGGAGTGTGGAGTTGAGAATATATCTGGCTGGGCCTCTTTTCTCCGAAGGGGAAAGGAGCTGGCAAATGCGGGTGAAGCAGTCCATTCAGAACTGGGCCGCCCTGCGGGGTCATTACCTGGAGATTATCTATCCCTACGAGCTGCTTGCCGGTAATAAGCATCTGCAAGACAATCCGGATCTTTCCGGACAGATAATATTCGATCTGTGCAGTAAGGCCTTGCGGGAAGCGAACCTTGTGGTGGCCACTCTGGATGGACCCCAGGTGGATGATGGAACCGCCTGGGAACTGGGATACTTCTATGCCTGCTGCGGTGAAAAGGGGGACAGGATCCTGGGCATTCGTACAGATTTCCGCTTAGCCGGGGAGAGGGAGGGAGGCAGGCTGAACGCCATGCTGGAGTCCAGTTGCGGCTGCATCGTAGGCTCCCTGGAGGAGCTGCTGGATAAGCTGGAGCTGATGGTGGAGCATGGTTCCTTTTCCGGGAGCTGAGGCGGTTTTTATTTGAAGCTGGTTATTTTCTCAGAGTGGCAATAAGAGGACAGCAATTCGTCCCGTGAGCAGGCACTGGCCCTTGAACCGCATGCATGCCGCTCAAAGCCCACCGACTATAGCCCAATTTCCTCGGTCTACGGCACCTCTCCCTCCTTCCAGGTGAATTCCTTGATGGAGGGAATATAGCGCAGGCTATCCAGCATTTCGTTCCAATCCAGGTAGTCCTTGCTCGTCAAGCGGAAGGTATAGGTCACATCCCTTGATTCCCTGTTTTCATTGTAGTTGGTGAACTCGATCTTGAGGCCGCTGAAGGAGTTCAGCACATCCTTTATCTCCTCTATGGGTCGTTCGTCACAGCAGCACCTGATGGAGAGGATGGTGTGCTGGTCCCTGGAAATGTTGGGCCGGAAGAAGCGAAACCAGAAGAGCACGATCACGGCGATTGCAGTTGTGAGCAGAGCCGGGAGAAAGAGCCCGGCCCCTACCGCAAGTCCCAGGGCGGTTACCAGCCATAATCCGGCTGCAGTAGTCAGACCGCGAATGCTTCCGCGGCCCTTGATTATGGTCCCCGCTCCCAGAAAACCCATGCCGGCGATGGTATAGGAAGCTATACGGGAGGGATTGGTTCGGATGAGGCTGCTCTCGTCGTAACCCATCTGAATGTGTATTTGGGGCATGTGGATGGAAAGCTGCATGAGCAGGCAGGCGGAAACCGTAACCAGGATGGTGGTGCGCAACCCGGCGGCCTGACCGGCTGTCTCCCGCTCGAAGCCGATAACGGCCCCGATCAGCGCGGCAATCGCCAGCTTGAGAAGTTCTATCCACTCCTGCTGCAGTAGAAAGTGGGAAAGAGATTCGAGCAAGAATCGAGCTCCCGAGGTGAAGGAAAAGTTTCAGCACTTGTATAGTGAAGGTGTAGACAGTCGCCTTTGCAGCTTGCCAAGGGGTCTTTAGTCCCAGGAGGCAATCTTTCCCGGGAGAAGATGGGAGAGCCTCGCTCTCTTCCGTTCGCTGGCCTGAACGGATTCCGCTTGCTTGCAGCTACACGCCGGTCCCGAAGATTGCATCCCTGTGTTTTGCCAGGATAGGATTGCCAGAATGCGGCTGCAAAAAGCCTTTTTTTGCAGATGCAGAGGTCAGATGTCAGAAAGCAAAAAAATCAATGCGTTAGAGCACACTGATCAAAAGCCATTACCTGATTTCTGAATTTGCAGTTGCATCTGCCAGGGCTTGCTACTGTTGCGGCAAGGCGGGCGCCCCGCCGGATCAATCCTTGCGTTGGGCCCCTTGACTGCCCTTGACCAGGAGTACCGGGTTGGAGACGTGGCCTACCAGCTGGGCCATTTCGTTGTTCTGTAACAGCTGCCCGTCGCAGGGCAGTATCAAGGGGCCCGTGTTGTTCTCCCTGTGTATCTCCTGCACAAGGCTTATGTTCCAGGGCGAGGGTAGAGAGCGGAACTCAGCCCGGGCCCGGGGCGGCAGCAGCGAAATGGCAAGGTCTCGCAAGCCATGAAAGGCTTCCCGGCTCGTTTCCGGAATATACACAATAAGGTGGAAATTATCAAACCGCAGGATTCCCTCTATGGAGGCCAAAGTGGATCTGGAGAGCTCGCTTCCGGTGAATACAGTATAGACAGTGGGCAAGAGCCGGGCGCCTTCCTGCAGGATAAGGGTAAGCCCGGAGTGACTGGAGATCAGGGCTCGAACCGTGGAACCCGTTCTCTTGCCCAGGCTCAGGGACCATCCCACCTTGCCCAGCACAGTCAGATCCGCTGTAGAGGATGCGTCCAGGATGAGGGAGGTTACCCCTCCACGGGAGACCCTGAATTGCCAGGGCACGTTCCATTTTTCCCCAGCCCGGGCCAGGGCGCTGCGCATCCGTTCCGCCCTTGCCCGCATCTGCAGCTCCAACTGCCCCTTGTCCACACTGCGGAGACGGCAGCTGGACAGGGAGACTTCACTGGCGAACCCGTAATCCGAATACCTGAGCAGGTCGTGGTCCTCCACGAACAGGCCCAGAAGCTCTGCCTTCTGGAGGGAGGCCAGCTCTGCTGCTGTTTCCAGGGCGGCTATGCTGTTGGGCGAGGCATCCACGGGAACGAGTATTCTCTTGATTGCCATGGGATACTCACTGCCTCTTGGATTTTTTCCGATCTATTCCTTGCCTTCTTCCTGTTTTCCGCTGCCGGAGAAGCGTCTCCTTTGTTCCGCGAATTCCAGGAGATTTTTCTGCACCTGTCCGTTTACCGTGTCCGAGGGAAAGTAGTTGTCTGCATCCGGTTCTCCAGGGCTCATGCCGGTCAGAAGCTCCAGGCCCTGGTCCACATGGCTGATGGGGTAGATGTGGAGCCTGCCCCTTTCTGCTTCCTGGATTATGTCCCGGCGCAGCATGAGATGCGAGATATTCTGCTCGGGAATGATTACCCCCTGCTCTCCAGTAAGTCCGTGGTGGGCGCAGATGTCGAAGAATCCCTCGATCTTCTCGTTCACTCCCCCAATGGGTTGAATAGCACCGTGCTGATTGACCGAACCGGTGACAGCCAGGGACTGCTGCAAGGGGATCCCGGAAATGGAGGAGAGCAGGGCGAAGAGCTCCGCGGAAGAAGCGCTGTCTCCTTCGATTCCGCCGTAGGACTGCTCAAACACCAGGCTCGCGGACAGGGAAAGCGGAGTGTACAGACAGTATCTGGAGCCCAAAAACCCGGAAAGGATGAGCACTCCCTTGGAATGGATGGGCCCGCTCAAGGCTACCTCCCTTTCGATGTCCACCACATCTCCGTTTCCAAGCCGTGTGCGGGCGGTTATACGGTGGGGGCGCCCAAAGGCGAAATCCCCCAGGTGCAGCACGGAAAGCCCGTTTATCTGACCCACCTTTTCTCCGCTGGTGTCCAGGAGTAGATTGCCCTTCTTGATCTGCTCCTGGATCTTTTCCTTGGGCTTGTCCATCCTGTAGGTCTGGGCGTCTATGGCCTGCTGCACATGTACGGCCCCTACCGTGCCCGCCTTTTCTTCTCTGGCCCAGAAGTCAGCTTCCCGGATCAGGTCGGAGATCCCTTGCACCCGGGTAGTGAGCTTTTCCTTGTCCCCTGCTGTTCGCGAGCTGTGCTCGATTGTCCTTCCCACCGCCTCTTTGTGGAAGGGCAGCATTTCTTCCTGCTGCACCAAGCTGGCGATCATGCGGGAATAAAGGTCCTGGGCCTCCTCGGTCCAGTCCATTTCCACATCGAAGTCCGCGGCTACCTTGAACAATTTGGCGAATTCCGGATCAAGCTCGCGCAATAGATAATAGACCAGAGGAGATCCGATGAGCACGATCTTGATATCCAGCCTTACGGGTACAGGCTCGAGAGAGACGGTGCTTATCAGGCTGTACATCTCCGCAAGGGATTCAATCCGGATTTCCTGCGACTTGAGGGCTCTCTTCAGGCCCTCCCAGGCACCGGGCTGAGTGAGAACCTTGGCCGCATCCAGGATGAGAACCCCTCCGTTTGCCCTGTGCAGGGCTCCCGGCTTGATCAGGGTGAAATCGGTCACCAGCGCCCCCATTTGAGGCGAGTACTCCGTCTTGCCCAGCAGATTGGCGAAAGTAGGGTTGTCCTCGTAGACAACGGGCGCATTCTGGGTTTGGCTGTTGTCCACCAAAACGTTTACTTTGTATTTGCGCAGCAGGGGATGATCGGTCAGGGACACAGCCCCGGACTGCTGGAACTGCTGGGGCGCGCCATGCTGATCCTGGGGATTGAGGAGGGTGGCCACATTGGCCACGATATCCTGTTCCACCTCCTCCAGATAGGTCTGTACATCCGGCAGGTTGCTGTACTGCTGGCGCATTTCCTCCATTAATTGGGAGATGGTGCTTCCCGCGATCTCCTCGTCCAGCTGGCGCAGTTTTTCCCGCGTCTCGCGCTGCCAGGAGGGGATCTTCTGGAACAGGCGTTGCGACTCCTGCTGCAGCTCCTGGATGTCCCTCTCGATCCTTTTTCTCTCCTCTTCCTCCAGGTTGTGGAATTGCTCCGGGGGAACAAGCTCTCCGTTCTTGACCGGAGCAAAGGCGATCCCACTGGGGGTGCGCATTACGGTGAGGCCTTTCTCCCTTGCCTTTTCCTGCAGCGTCTCGAAGGCCTTCTGCTGTTGCTCCTTGAGCTCCTGCTCAATTGCTTGCTTGCGGTTTTGGTACTCCTCGCTCTCGAAGGCGGTCTTCAAGGAGTTTTGAGCCTCTTCCACAAGGGATTCCATGCGCCGGGCGAAGGGACGGCCATCTCCGGGAGGGAATTCCAGATAGCGTGGCCTTGTTTGGTCCTGGAAGTTGTACACATAGCAAAAATCGTTGGGAGGGGGCTGTTTGCTCACCCTGTCCTGCACGATGCGCTGAACCAGGGTGTGTCTGGAGGTCCCAGGAGGACCCAGGGCGAAGATATTATATCCCTGAACCCTTATGTCGGTGCCAAATCGAAGGGCTTCCTCGGCTCTGGGCTGTTTAACCCCGCTGAGGGGCAGGTTGGAGGTGTCCAGCTCGTCCGTGGTTTGGAAGGAAAATTGCTCCGTATCGCAGTAGTGATAGAGTCTCTCCGGCTGCAAGGCTTGAATACTCATCTCTAGTCCCTTTTGCTGCTCTTTTTTTTGATTTTCAGCAATTACTCGGATCCACAGGAATTGATGAAAAAATCCGCTCCAAGCCGGATGGTTCGCTGCAGATCCTATGCTCTCGGAGCGCAGGGAGATAGTTGCTAATACACATTATCAAGGTAACCAAAGAGATATTTTTTGTGAAGTGGGGCAGGGGATCTTGTTCGAGGTTGGTAGCCAAGCCTTTTCCTTCTCTGCCTGCACAGGCTATGACAGAGCTGTACGCGGTTGACTGCAGTGGTCTCCAGTGAGGGGGAAATCCCGGATGCTGGAAAGCCAGCCTGAAAGGCTAGGCACTCTCATGCATCAACGGTTCCGGTGGGATTGCCTGTTGCTAGGGGAAGGCGGCATCAGCGGGGAGTGGCCAAGCTTTCCTCGTCCATGTAGACCTTCTCGTCTAGTATCATGCTGTCCTGGACGTAAGGGGAGGGTTCCTGCACTGCCTCCACCCTGTACAGGCTGGAATTATACCAGTCCGTGTCCGCGGCTACGCCTATGCGCTCGTAGACTTCGCATTTTTCCTGATATCTGGCGAAGCTGCTTTCCTCCTGGGGATAGAGGCTGAAACGCCTTCTTATGTCGGTAATGACCAGGCCCATCTGGAGCAGGCGCTGCTGCAGGGAAAACCATTTGTGTCTGGAGGCCTCGAGCGTGGTGAGCCCGAAGTAGCCGACGGCGCCAGCGCCGGAAAGAGCGGAAACCCCTCTGGAAAGGAAGAGGGTCAGGCCGGGCAGGGTTTCCACTGGGTCGGTGACAAAGACATCGTAGTGGTTTTCCTGGTCAGGGGGGAGGGGCTGCTGGACGTCGAAGACTTGGGCTTGCAGGGCGAGCCTGTGTTGCCGGGCAATCTCGTTTATGTAATCCACCAGTCTGGAGTCGATTTCCAGCACTTGGATGTTCCCGGGTAATCCGGTCAGGGCCAGGGCCGGGCCCAGGAGGTCGTCGTCTCCGATGAGGCAGATGGAGGTTTGCAACAAGTCCCCCCGCTCATACATGAACGCCACTCGCCGCAGCACTCCCTCGCAGGAGATGAAGCCCTGATCGTACTCCTCAACAGCCTGGGGCCTGTTTTGAATAAATTGAAGCAAGCGATGCTGCAGATGCTGAAGTGGTTCTGCCGGTACATAGCCGGTTTTAAAGCAGCCAGAGCAGCCCGGATCCTGCCAGTGCTTCAACTCGGGGTAGCCTGCTTCAACCTTGTAGGTCAAGCGGGCCTTGCCCGAGCTCACCTCGATCCAGCCCTCCTCCTGCATAAGCTGCTGGAGGTGGAAAAATTCCTTCAGGCTGGCGTCCTGCTGATCTATCAAGGAGTAGAGGGATTTTTCGCCCTGGACCAGGGCTTGGATGATCTGATTCCTTATGCGCTTGTGCATACTCACCCCCTGTCCAGGGCATAGTGTCGATAAGACTTGGGAGAGAATTGCTCCAGAAAGAACTTGAAGGCATCATCCGCCTTGCTCAGATCTCCGCAGGTGAAAACGTCCAGATTTACCTGCTCGTATTCCGGCCAGGTATGGATGGAGATGTGGGATTCCTCTATCAATATCACTCCGGTAACACCGTACGGAGTGAATTGTTTGTAGTTGGATCCGACCTTGGTGAAGCCGACCCGTTCGCAGGCCTCTTCCAGGATGGGCTTTACTTGGTCTTCGTAGGATATCAGGTCCGGCGCTACACCGTAGAGCTCCGCAATAATGTGCCTTCCTACTACCATGGCCACCCCCTTGTGCTTTGGTTAGTTCGACTCGCACAACCGTAGGACGTGAGCTCCGATTAAAGGTATTAACCGGAAATGGCCACAGTAGGGTTTTTGCTTCCCTACTTGCACACAGCGAACGCAAAAACAGCAGATGCTGAACGGGTTCCGGCGTTGTGCTCTAGCCGGGGCACATTCTTGCGGACGGTGCAACTAGAGCTCAATGGAAGCGCTTTAGTCTTAATGCGTGTAGGGAGCTGCATCCTTGCCAGAGAATGAAGGCGGCAGTAAAGCGCTTGTGTTGAGCCCCGTCGCGGCCGCCGATTTTTTTCGGAAGCTATGGGTTGCTGTTTCTGCGGACGCTTACTCGGCTCGGTTTGTTGAAGATCTTCTTGGCTCCGCTCAGCGAGAAGAGGAGTTGCGGTAACGGGTCAGCAGCGCCTTTAATAGAGCTTAGCCATATAAAGAGCAAGCGTGATGGTATGTGCACGCCAAGAGGAGGGTTCAACGAACCAAGCAAAATCTAATATTACTTTTGTTCCATTTTTGTCAAGTGTGTAATCGAAGACAAAATTGGCTCTAGGGAGGAAAAATCGGCAACCCTGGGAAGTTCCAGCCGTGAGCAGGTCGTTATTCGTATGTAGGGATGCCCGGGGGTGGGCTTGGTGTGCTAGGCTGAAACTCAAAGGCAGGAAGCGCTTTGGCTAACTATTTGACCGTGAGCACGGGGCAAGAAGACTGTCAGCCTCTGCTGATATCTGTATTCGTATGTCTGGATGAAACAGACTGTCAGCACACTAAGCCACTATTTCAATTCACATTTTCCTGCTTCGTTGTGCCTGCGCCTGCGCAAGCATGATGGTTTTTGGATCACAACCCTTGGCTAGGAAGCGCAAACTACTCTATCCCCAGAGTCTGGAGCACGGAGTCCGCGAGCTCCTGCGGAGTTCTGTGCGCGGGCAGGATGAAGTCCAGGCACTCCTGGTATAGCGGATCCCTTTCCCTCAGGGTCTGGGTAAGCTCCTCCTGCAGGGGCAGCCCGGTCAAGGCGGGCCGCTTTGTCTCGTTCGCCTCTGCTTGCAACCTTTGCAGCAGAAGGGGCACATCCGCCAGGAGATAAAAGACCGGCCCGCTTTGGCGCAAGAGATCCCGGTTTCCCTCGCGGAGAACTATCCCGCCGCCGGTGGCCACAGCTCTGCCGGGCATGGCGCAGACCCGGCGCAACACTTCCTCCTCCCGGTCCCGGAAGGCTTCCCAACCCTGTCGGGAGACAATGTCGGAGATGGAGCAGCCGGCCAGTCTCTCCACTTCCGTGTCTGTGTCTATCATTTCCGTATTCAGCAGGGAGGCAACTTCCAGGGCCAGCGTGGTTTTTCCGCTGCCTCTGGGGCCCAGGAAAAAAATGTTCCCCTCGCGCAGGGAAAAAGAGGGCCGCTTAGCGGCATCGCCGTGGCGGTGCACCTTCCTGGCCTGCGGATCATGGACGTGGAATTTTTCCTTTATGAATCTGGAAGTCATTCTGGACCCATTTCCTGCTCTGCGCAAGGCGGATTTAAACGGAATGCCTGGTGGGCGCGGCAAATCGCAGGGGAGGAGATCAATTGGTGGGCAATGCAGGATTCGAACCTGCGACCTCCAGCTCCGGAGGCTGGCGCTCTATCCGTCTGAGCTAATTGCCCACATTTGTATATTCCTAGAAGGAAACCCTATGCTTGTCAAGGCCTGAAGCCTGAGATAGCTTGGCCCGCCAAGGACAAAATTGCTCCGTGAACGAGGAAGATGAAATGACCCACAGGGAAGATAGCGATCTTTTCCGCCGGTTCTTCACCGGACGGGCCCGGGAGTTCCTCTTGCGTGGCATAGATCTGGCCCTGCAGGAGGACGGCGAGGATCTTACCAGCAGGGGACTGTTCGCTGCGGAAGACGAAATGGAGGCCGATCTGGTGGCAAAGGAGGATACCATAGTGGCCGGATTGCCGCTGCTGGAAATAATTACCTACCGTTTCTCCGGAAAGATGGATGTAGCCGTGCTGGAGATGGTCGCGGAGGGTGGTCCAGCGCAGAAGGGGGAGTGTATTTGCCGCCTGCGCGGGAGCGCCCGCACCATCCTGAAGACCGAGCGGGTCATGGTCAACTATATTGCCCACCTATCCGGAATCGCAGACCTCACGCACCATTTCCTTAGCAGGATACATGGTTCCGGCACACGGCTGTTGGATACGCGCAAGACTCTACCCGGTTTGCGCTATCCGGAAAAATACGCCGTCAGGGTGGGGGGCGGCTGCAATCACCGCCTGGATCTGGCCCAGATGCTTATGCTAAAGGACAATCACATCGACAGGGCGGGAGGTATAGCTCCCGCGGTTGCTCGGCTCAGGGATGCGTACAGTCCTTGCCCTCCGCTTGTGGTGGAATGCAGGACTCTGGGCGAGGTGGAGGAGGCAGTTTTCTGTGGCGTGGACAGGGTCCTCTTGGACAATATGGACCCGGAGACGATATCCTTGGCGCTTCAGATGATTCCTGCCTCGGTGGAATCGGAGATCAGCGGAGGGGTGAATCTGGAGTCCCTGCAGGAGCTGGCCCGATTGGGAGCGGACTATATCTCCTCCGGAGCATTGACGGACTCCGCCCCGTTCAAGGATCTCAGCCTCAGGTGCGAGTTGATCGGGAGGCGGAAGCAATGAGGAGGCAATGCCTTTGCAATGCGGACATGTGGCCAGGAGAGGAAAATGGCGAGTAAGGGTGCGGTGAATCATGGATCATCCAGGTTTTGCAGCGAGGTTCTGGTAATAGGAGCGGGCATTGCGGGATGCACCGCTGCTCTTCTCCTGGCGGAGCAAGGGATAGAGGTGACCCTGGTCTGCTCCGGCAGCGACGTGTACGACGGCAACACCCCCTTGGCCCAGGGGGGGATAGTCCACCGCGGCCGCGAGGATAGCCCGGAGTTGCTGAGAAAGGATATTCAAAGCGCCGGCTGGAACCTGAACTACAGGCGTGCGGTGAATTTCTTGAGCAAATACGGCCCGAAGGCGGTGCAGGAGATCCTGGTGGACAAGCTGGGAATACCCTTCGAGCGCGAAGAGAGCGGGGAGTTCAGCCTGGCTAGGGAAGGAGGGCACAGCCAGAGCAGGATCCTGTACTTCGCAGACTACACCGGCTGGGCAATAATGGATCGTCTGGGTCGGGCGGTCAGCAACTCGGAGAACATAAATATCCTGACCCGGCGCACGGCCATCGATATCCTCACCACCCATCATCATTCCCAGCGACTGGAGTTCAAGTACCACTTGCAGAATCAATGCGTGGGAGCCTATCTGTTCAATCAGCACAACAGCCAAGTGGAGCTGGCCCTGGCAGATTTCACCGTTCTGGCTACCGGGGG
>CAYSPQ010000014.1:0-12719 GCA_964432965.1 uncultured Desulfohalobiaceae bacterium | reverse complement strand
GACTGGAGCCGGAGGTGACCTCCCCGATCCGGGCCCAGGTCTGGCCGGAAAGGAGCTCCTCGAATTCATCCCGCATTTGCTGCGGCACGCAAACCAGCATACGACTGGGTGTCTCGCTGTAAAGCCTCTCCTGCGGGCCAAGCCCAATTGGACTTACCGGCAGGCTGTTAAGCTCAACCCTGGCACCCAAGCGGCCGCCAATGACCATTTCTGCCAGGGCAGGCCCCAGTCCACCGTCCGATATGTCGTGACAGGCGCTCACCCAGCCCCGGCTCACTGCCCGGTACAGGGTGCGGTAGCGACTCCTGGCGCTCAGAAGATCCACCTGCGGGACCTTGCCCCGTCCCCTGCCTCCCAGCATGGCGGAGTACTCGCTTCCCCCCAGCTCGTCCCGGGTAAGGCCCAGGATATAGATATCTTCTCCGGGCTGCTTGAAGTCCGAGGTTACGCAGCGGGAAACGTCCGGTATGATGCTGACCAGGGAAAACAGGACTGTGGGAGGGATGGAGATCTTTATCCCCTCCATATAATAGTCGTTCTTCATGGAATCCTTGCCCGAAATGCAGGGCACCCCGAACCCCAGACAAAAGTGGGCCAGAGCCCGGTTGGCCCGCACGAGCTGGGCCAGCTTGTACTCACCGTCCGGTGTGCGCTCGGACTGCACCGGGTCGCACCAGCAGAAGTTATCCACCCCGGCCAGGCAGTCCGGATCTCCTCCCACGGCAACCGAATTGCGGATGGCCTCGTCCACAGCCCAGGCCATCATCCAGTAGGTGTCCAGATCGCTGTAGCGCGGACAGATGCCGTTGGAGACCACGAGACCTCGATCGGAATCCAGAACCGGGCGCAGGACCGCGGCATCTCCGGGAGCGTCCGCCTGTTCCCCCACCAGGGGCTTGATCGCGCTGCCTCCCTGCACCTCGTGATCATACTGCCGTATCACGTATTCCCTGCTACAGATATTGAGCCTGCCCAGCATTTCCCGCAGCCTGTTCCCCGGCTCCGGGTCCTCCCCGGGAATCTGCAGAGGCTCGTACCGAGGCGCCTCCCAGACAGCAGAGAGGTCCATCTGGGGCAGGCCGTGGTGCATAAAAGCCATGTCCAGATGGGTCACCGTCCTGGAGCCATAGGTAACCCGGAAAACGCCGCTGTCCGTGAAACGGCCCAGATCCGTGGCCTCCACGTCCATCTCCCGCGCCATCCGCAGAAACTGCTCCAGATTTCGCTCCGGCACGGCCACTGTCATGCGCTCCTGGGCCTCGGACAGCAGGATCTCCCAGGGTACCAGACCGTCGTATTTTAGCGGCACCCGGGCCAGATCCATTTCGCAGCCGCCGCTGTCCTCTGCCATCTCGCCCACAGAGGAGGAGAGCCCCCCGGCTCCGTTGTCCGTAATGGAGCTGTATAGACCCATATCCCTGGCCCGCATGAGGAAATCGTACATCCTGCGCTGGGTTATGGGATCGCCTATCTGAACCGCCGTGGCCGGGGAACCTGCATGCAGTGCCTCTGAAGAGAAGGTGGCTCCATGGATGCCGTCCTTGCCCACTCTGCCACCCACCATGACGATGCGGTCCCCGGGGTTGGCCTTCTTTTCCTCGCTGGGCTGGCCCTGAACCCGGGCGGGCATAATTCCTACCGTGCCGCAGAAGACCAGGGGCTTTCCCAGGTAGCGCTCGTCGAAGACCAGGCCTCCGTTCACCGTGGGAATGCCGGACTGGTTGCCCCCGTGCTCCACTCCCCTGCGCACTCCCTCGAAAACCCTCTGCGGATGCAGCAGCCTGGGCGGCAAGGGTCTGTCGTAAAAGGGGGAGGCAAAACAGAAGACATCCGTGTTGCAAAGCAGGTTGGCGCCCAGGCCTGTGCCCATGGGATCGCGATTCACTCCCACGATTCCGGTCAGGGCGCCGCCGTAGGGATCCAGCGCCGAGGGGCTGTTGTGGGTCTCCACCTTGAAGCAGAGGTTGTGATCGCGGTCGAAGCGGATCACTCCCGCGTTGTCCCTGAACACGGACAGGCAGTAGTCCTGCTCCCCCATGTTGCTCCGCAGTATACGGGTGCTGTCCACGATATAGGTCTTGAACAAGCTGTCTATATGGCTGGTGCTGCCTTTTTCCTCATCCCGGTAGGTTATGGCCGCATTGAAGATCTTGTGCTTGCAGTGCTCGGACCAGGTCTGGGCCAAGACCTCCAGCTCCGCATCAGTCGGCTCCGGGGTAAGACCCAGGGCTCTGCGGCTCTGACGCACCTCCCTTCTGGCGTAGTAGTCGCGAATGGTTCGCAGCTCTTCCAGGCTGAGAGCCAGGGTGCGCTCCGCGCTCAAATCGGCCAGACCCTTCTCGTCCAACTCGCTTATGGGCACCGTCTCTACCCTGTCCAGAGACTCTCCGGTCACTCTGGGGGCCAGCGGAGAGAACCCGGGATTCGCCTTCCATTCCCTGCTGCTCTTGATCCTGTACTGCTCTATCAGCTGGTTGCACAACAGATCGCTTCCGATATGCTCCACCTGCTCCCGCCGCAGCTCGCCAGACAACAGGTACTCCACCGCTGTATACACCTGAGCCAGGCCGCCCTTCTCCCGGCCCAACCCCTGGAGCAAGGTCTGCCCGGCCACGCGACCCTCGTTGTCCGTGACCCCGGGATGGTAGGCGACCTCCAGAACCCAGTCCATGTCCCGGGCCAAGGGCTCCAGGGAAGCCTCGTGCAGCACGGGGTCGTGCAAAAGGGCCCGCTCCAGGACCAACTGCAAGTCCTCGTTATGCAGTCCGTCCACATTGTAGGCCTTGATTAGTTGCACCGAAACAAGGGGCAGATGCAGCTCCCTGCGTATGCGCCGGGCCACTCCTTCGCCTTGTACATCGCGGACATGGGGCTTCAGGCCTACATGAATACGCTGCGGCATATAAGGCTCCTGCGTCAACTTGCCTGGGCTGTTATCGGACAAGGACACTTGCAAATAAAACAAGATTACTTTGGACTCGGAAAAATTGGCAAGCTCTCCAGCACATGGGAACCAACTGGAGAGAAGCGCCAGACAGAGAAATAGAGAATGCTAGCAAAATTACCGGCATAGGCCAAGTAAAGGACATCCCTTCAAGCTCCTATAGACCGCCACTTGTGCTCCGAGCGTTTTTTCCCTTTTCCTGATAAAACCTCCCGCGTTCAACGTGAAGCGGGAGGCAGGAAACGGTGGCAAGAAAACCGATGACACACCACTACATGCTCCTCGCTTTTCAGGAAAAAGAACCATAGCCGTTTCCGTCCGGAAGCTGGCTATCTGACCCCGTTTTCATTCAAAAAGGGGCCGAACTTCTTGTCGCTGCCCTTGATATGATTGACCAGCCAACGGCTCAAAAAATCCAGGATATCCTGGGTAACATCCTGTTTGCCCGCATTAAAGTCCTGTTCGAACTGCGCCACCTGATTTTCAAAGTAAAGGTGCTCCTTTTTGTGCTCCTCTGCTTCCGGATAGCCGAGTGTATCGAAATAGTGCTCCTCTCGGGCGAAATGCATGGCCGCATACACGCTCATCTGATTGATCAGCTTGCTCAGCTCCTCGTTTCCCTTTCCCCACTGCATGGCGTGGTAAAGATTGTTGATCATCTGGACCAGCATCTTATGCTGCTCATCGATCAGCTCAACATTAACGCTGAAGCTGGAATCCCATTCTAACAGGCTCAAGATGCACCTCCCTACAGTTTTAATGTACACAATCTCGCGCCAGCAGAGGCTGGTCCCCGCGTACTGCCAGCCTCCATAAACGCCTCCGTGAACCGCGGTTTCGCTTTGTCTAGCCGTTCGCCTCGATCACCCGCACAAAAGGCTCCTCCACCCCGGCTGGCGGCTCCCCCCAGCGCAGCTGCTCCTCCAAAACTGCCTCTCCCGCTTCCGAGGGATCCCTTCCCTCGGCTCTGCGCCTGCGCAGACGAGCACGCAGTGTTTCCTCCTCCGCCCGGAGATGAAGTATGCGAAAGCCACATCCCAGACGCAAGGCAAGCTCTCGGAAGGGCCGGCGGTGGGAGGCCCGAAGGAAGGAGGCATCCACAACAGCGCAGAACCCCGCCTTTAGGGCTTCTTCCGCCAGACTCAGGAGCCGGTCGTAGGTTCCCTGCGTGGCCTCCGGGGTATAGATCCCGGTGTAAAGCCCGGAATGGGAGCTTTCCCCCGGGTTCAATCCGAAGAGACGCTTTCTCTCCACATCCGAGCGCAGGCGGATATATCCCTGTTCCACCAACTTCCCGGCCAGGGTGCTCTTGCCGGAGCCGGACAGGCCATAGGTGATTGCCAAGACCGGGGTCTGCTCCTGGGTGTAGGCGGTGGCCAGACTTACATGCTCCCGAAGTTCTTCCCCTGCCTGCGGATCTTGTCCCTGTGCCGCCTCCCGGCCGTTTATCTTGGCCCGCACCAGGGCGCGATAAACAGCGTAGAAGGGCAGAAGATACAGGGCTCGGTAGTCCCCTGTCCTCTCCAGATAGCGGTCCAGAAAGCAGTTGCGCAGCCGTGCCGCACCCAGAAAATCCAGGTCCATGACCGTAAATGCGATCTCGTTGGCGGTGTCTCTCCCACGACGTGCCGGATCGAACTCAATGCCGTCGAAGACGATCACCTTCCCTTCGTGCCAGGCCACATTTCCCAAGTGTAAATCCCCGTGACATTCGCGCACAGCTCCGGCTATTCGTCGCTCGTGCATGAGCTGGGCCAAGTGTTTAAGCTGGGACTCGCTCCATTGCCAGAGCTCAACGAGCTCTTCCCGAACAGTTGCTGCTTCCTCCAAACGGAAAAGTTGCTGGAAGTTCTCCCGTAGCGGCTCGGCCACCGCGTGGGGACGGCCGTAGTCGCTTTCCGGATCCACTGCCGGCAGGCGCTCATGGAAGTCCGCAACCGTATCCGCCAAAAGCTGCACTGCCTCGCAGGGCAACCTTCCCTGCATCAACAGGCGGTTCATCAGCTCCTTTTCCGGAAACCGACGCATGAGCACTGCATGCTCCACGACCGGTCCCTGCCCGTCGATTCGCGGAGATTCAATTGTGCCCGAGATGGGAACTCGCCGCAGGTAGATTTCCGGGGCAAGACGGCTGTTCAGGCGAATCTCTTCTTCGCAGAAATGGCGTCTACGCTCCAGGCTGGTAAAATCCAAAAAACCCAGATCCAGAGGTTTTTTTAGCTTCAAGGCGTAATCGCCGGCAAGAAGCACGGTGGAGATGTGAGTCTCAATTCGTCGCACCTCCTCCACAGACCAAGCGTACCTCTCCGGCGCTTCCAGCGCGCTGGCCAGCCTCCGGTGCTCTTCCAGCCCCACAATAGCCTTCGTCGACGCGATCTGTCCCATTATATTGCCGCATCATTGCTGGAAGATAATTTTTCTTGCCAGGCTAAATCTGATTCAAGGACAAAAGCTTGTTGCTCGTCTTTGGACTTTTTCGTCATATAAAAACTCCTTGTCCGCTTGTCCACTGCTTCCCAACCTCTATAGAGTATAGGAGTTCTATTTGGAACGGGCAACATACTTGCTTGCACCCTCAAGGAAGAAAAGCAAACAGCTTGATAAGGATTTCCCCGCGCTTCTTCCAAGACTTAAATACTACCTTCGGTAGATTCACAAAAAAAGGGGTCCCGATAAGAATCGGCACCCCTTGCGCAAAGATGAATTCCGCAGGACCTTAGTTCGTTACATAGATCAGAATTCCCAGTATGATTGCCAGAACCACGAAGATAGTCGCGGTCAGGACAATACCCGATTTGGGAGAAAGGTCTTTATCTTCTCTCATAAAATTTCCTCCTTCTGTCTTTTTGTGAGACAATTTTTTCAGCTAAAACAGAATCCTAGTTCTGACCGAAGAAGTGCCGCGATCATCCTGCCTTCTCCGTGGCAAGGGCAGAAATTCAAAGGGCGCACTGCAAAATTAATCAATCCATAGATAAGATTACCTCAAGCCCTTCCTGGAAGTCAAGTGCGGCACAATGCAGCCATTCCTGCTTGTCCGGCCAACACACTTATTACCGAGGGACCAGCACCAATAAATACCAGACCCTCTACCTTGACCTTTTCAGATCATTGCCGAGCTGATACTCTTTACTCGCAAGGCAAGTTCCCCAATCTAATACTTCTGGCTATTACCTGATCACTTGTTTCTCCCTCAATCGAGCGGTTCCATCCCGTGCCTTAGTTGGGGCCTCGGCACCCAAGCCCCCATTGCCGTGGATTACAACGGGTCTTGTTTAAAAAAGCCTTTACCCCCGAGGGATATCTAAAGATATCTGCAAACATCCATGAAGATCAGGTCCATCACCTAAACTGAACGATAAGACCCCTCAGTTAGAGGATCAATGACTGTTGAACAGACTCAAGCCATGCTCTGCTCCTATGCCCCATAGTGCCTACTTCGTTTCCCTGCACCACCGTATCAGACTGGACGTGAACATCCCCGCCCTGGCGGAGCTCACTCCAAAACGCAGGGAACTGATCCGCGGGGCAACAGGAGTCCTGCTGCCCCGCTATTTTTCCCCTACCCGCTGCCGCGAGATAGCTTCCCTGGCCCCCAACATCTTCCCCCGTATAGAGGCCCGCTACCACTACCGAGGGAAGACTGCCCAGATAAGGCTCATGCGAGAATTGAACCTTCCCCACCCGGAATCATGGCTCTATCCAGCCCCTTCCCATGCGGAGAAGCGGATCAGGAACTACGGGCCGCCCCTGCCTCTTCCCTGCGTGTTGAAAGGCGACAGCGGAGCGGGAGGAGCACGGGTGTTCCCCGTGCGTGACTGTTCAGAGATTCTGTCCCGCCTGAAGGAGCTGCCCTCGAAGGAGCCCGTGCTACTGCAGCGCTGGGTGGAGACGGGGAGTAAGGATCTTCGGGTAGTGGTGGTGGGTAAGGAGGTGCGCAGCTACTTTCGTTTGGGCCAGGATGGATTCTACAACAACCTGGCCCGGGGAGCCCGCACCGATGCCCATCTTCACCCCAGAAAGCAACTGCAGGGACGGAATCTGGCCAGACACGCGGCGGACAGGGCTGGCATTGATCTGGTGGCCTTCGACATAGCCTTCCCCGGCACAGAACAGCCCCTGCTTCTGGAAATCAACTTCCTCTTCGGCACCAAGGGCCTCGGCGGAAAGGCTGGATACAACCGGCTCTTCGCCCTGGCCCTGGCCCGGTGGATGCAAAGTTCCCTGAGGCACAACCGTGGTAAATAAAATTGTCCGGGCCCTGAAGCCTGGATCTGCCCTTTGTCTGCTGACTGTGGCTGGCAAGTCTATTATCCTCGACCTTGCGAATTAGTCAGGCAGAAAACTGCAACCAGGACAAACGGAAAAGACAAGGAGGCGAAAGCTATGTACGCACTTGCCCTGAACGGCAGCCCCCGCAAGGATGGAAACACTTTCCATCTTCTCCAGGAGGTGCTCGCTCCGCTGGAGAAGACAAGCTGGAGCACCGAAATCCTCCAAGTGGGAGGCCGGGAAATTCGCGGCTGCATAGCCTGCTATCAATGCTTCGAAAACCGTGACCAACGCTGCGCTGTGGATGCGGACGAATTCAACCCCATAATGGAGAAAATGCTGCAGGCCCATGCCCTGATTCTGGGCACCCCCACCTACTTTGCAGACGTGAGCGCAGAGCTCAAAGCGGTCCTTGACCGTTCCGGGCTGGTCAGCCAGGCCAACGGAATGCCCTTCCAGGGGAAGATCGGAGCTGCGGTGGCAGCAGTTCGGCGCGGAGGAGCCATTCACGCCTTCGATACCATCAACCACATGTTCCTCATGTCCCAGATGATAGTTCCCGGGTCCACCTACTGGAACATGGGAATCGGATTCGACAAGGCAGATGTGAGGGCAGACAGGGAAGGAATGACCAACATGCGCCATCTGGGTGCGGTGATAGACTGGCTGGGCAGGGCTATAGGGAATCACTTGCGGGACTATCCCCGTCCCTGATACGTAGGGTTCGAAGCCGGGAGAGACACTTTCTAACCCGGACCGTTACCAGGCCAGCCTGCAGGGAAAACCTGACAGCGGACGCCCCTTGTCCAGATGTTGTTCTATTGCCTCCTAGCGCCGCAGAACCCTCCAGAAGCGTCCGGAAAAGCGGATGGCGTCATGGGGGCACATCTCCTGACAGCAATAGCAATTGATGCATTTATCCTCCTCCAGAGCGGGGACCCTATCCTGCTGCATCCGCATGGCCCCCACGGGGCAATGCTCGGTGCAAAGCCCGCAGGAAGAGCATTTTTTCCGTTCCACCCTGGGCAAGGGGTTGGCCCACCTGGAAAAGAAGCGATTCATGAGCACTCCGGATATTCCCGGAACAAAGGTCTGGGGGAAACGGAACCTCCTTGTTCGCGGCAACTCTCCCTGTAGATACATCACAGTCGGATCTGCAGTGCCTAGTCCTTTGCTTACCGCCTGTTCCAGATGGGGAATATCCCTGATCCTCCTGCCCAGCATGTAAACGGCTGCACAATCCAGGGTCACAGCGTTCTCCGCAGCCAGTATCCGACCCAAGTGCACTTTTTTGCCGTTGGAAGGGCCGTTGCCCTCCATGGCCTGAACCGCGTCCATGATATTCAGCCCCGGAGGTCGCAACTTATAGACGTCCAGCAGGGCCTCGGCGAACTTCTCACGCGTGGGGCAGTTGGCGTGGATGCGCAGCTTGTCCGCTCCCACCACGTAACCGAAGGTATTCTTCACCGCTGCGGTGAGCACAGTAAGGCAGTGGGTCTTCAGCTTGGGCAGGTTCACCACCTCGTCCACCTCCAGGATCTCCCTGGAGACGGAAAGAGAGGAAAAGTGATCGCTGTCGGTTTGCAGTTGTACCGGATCCTTGAACAGCCTGACGTAACCCTCTCCCGCGGCCTCCTTTATTCCCGTTTTGTAAGCGGCCTTTTCGCTTCGACCGTAGCCTCCCACTCCCGGATTGTCTCCTGCAACCACCTCGGCTCCGCGCCTTTGCAAGGCCTGCTGCACATAAAAGACCAGCAGTGGGTGGGTGGTGGCCGCCTTTTCCGGAATGTGCGCGGCCAGGATGTTGGGCTTTAACAAGACCCTTTTTCCGCTCCAGTCCCTGGGGAAGTGGTCCAATATCTCCTCTACCGCAAACTGCAGGGACTGGTCGTATTCCGCTCGGGCCACACAGACCAGAGGTTTTTCCTCTCCGGACAGGCTGTTGCCGTTCATGTTTTGCAGAGTGCAGTTTGCATTGGATTTTGCCTGTTCTCGCTGCCCTAGCCACAACTCATTATCACCCTATATGTCCGGAAGTCCTCAGGAAACGCAGCACCTTGTCCACTTGATCCAGTTCGGCCAGGGCCAAGCTGCAGGCCCCGGCGGAAAGCCTCTTACTCTGGCACTCCGCGGATAGATCCCGCAACTCGTTCTCCAGGTCGGAAACCGCTCCGGGCACATCCAGGTCGTCGCTCAAGCGGGTTTCCGCTTTCCAACGCATCCATCGCATGCGCTCCCTGATTTCCGCTTTCTCCGCAGCTGCAGAATCCCGTGCCCCTTGCTCCAGGACGCGAATCATGCCCTGCAGACGGTCCAGCCTTTCCCTGGCCCTGGAAAGCCGCCTGGGAGTCAGGCTCATCTTGTTCCTGTAGTGCTCGGACAAGAGATAAAAGCGCAACTGATCCGGCCTCATACCATCGCTAAACATATCCCCGGGATAGAGAATGTTGCCCTTGCTCTTGGACATTTTGGCCCCGCGCACCAGCAGATGCTCCCCGTGCAGCCAGTAGTGGGCCAGCTCCCTTCCGGAGAGGGATTCCATCACGGCGATGTTGTAATCGTGATGCCGGTAGAGATTGTCCACCCCACCGCAGTGGATATCCAGCTCGTACCCCAGGTGCTCGCTCATCATGGCCGGATCCTGAATATTCCAGGCCGGACGTCCTCGGCCTATTTCCGTGTGCCAGACAAAAGCGTCAGACTCCCCTTTCTTGGCTCCGTGCCAAAGGATGAAGTCACCCAGGTTCCAACGCTTTCCGGGATAGGTATCCCTCCAGAAGCGTATCCGCTTGCGGGGCCAACGCGAGAGGTCCAGGCCGAAAAGCTTGCCGAAGCGGGGAAAGCTCAAGGCGTCGAAAAAGACGCTCCCTTTGTGCCAATAGGCATGACCCTTTTCCAGCAAAAGCTGAATCAAATGGATAGCCTGTGACACGCTGGTAGTGGATCTGGGAATCACTTCCGGGACAAGGATACCCAGGCTACTGGCCTCGCCCAGGAAAAGATCCTCGTTTTCCCGGGTCAAGTCCAGCAGATCCAGTCCGCGCCTTTTGGCCTCAGCCACCGCCTTGTCCTCCACGTCGGTGAAATTGAGAACCCGCTTCACCGTGTATCCCAGATGCTGCAGATAGCGCTGCAACACGTCCTGGATGAGGTAGGTCCGGAAATTGCCGATATGCGGACGGTTGTAAACCGAGGGGCCGCAGGTGAACATCCGCACCGTATCCCTGTGCCTGGCGCGAAAAACCTCCTTCTCCCCGGTCATGGTGTTACGCAGAACAAGTTCGGGGCCTTCCCCCTGTTCCCGACTCATGACTCCCCCTGCAGTTGAAGATCAAATATTAGTATGCCTGCAAAACTGTAGACGGCTGGCTGTGCCTGATTAATCCCCAATTTGTGCCGTAAAATATCACAATCCAGATTATTGGAACACGACTACATACATTCCGGCAAGTAAAAAGCGTACACAAGTTATTAAGGATTATTGTCGCTGTGGGCGCCGTATTCGCCGCAGAAATAGCTCCAGCAATTACGGACCCGTCTCTGCAGCGCCTTGAGCTCTTCCCAGGTATTCACTGAACTGTGTCCCTCCTGCGGCGGCCAGAGCCCCACTTGTTGCAGCTTCTGCAGTTGTGCAGCGGTCACTCGGGAGGAGGTCCGGTTGCTCTCCAGCTGCAACCTGTGCTCCAGGCTTCGGTAGGTGTGCAGGATCAAACGCAGATTGGCTGCGCTTTGCTCCGAAAAGCCCAGTTCCCTGCTTGCGGTTTCCACAAGGAAAGAAGTTCTCCTCTGCGCGAGATGGGGCGAAGCATGGCCCAGGATAAGCTGTGCCCCCTGCACCATGAACTCCAGGTCGGCAACTCCGCCGTATCCCAGCTTCACGTCGATGGCATTCTCCCTGTCCTGGCTGCGCTCCCTCTCCATACGCCTACGCAAATGACATAGCCTGGAGCGCACCTCCCCCTGTGGCCTAGGCACAAAGCAGATACGGTGGGCAAGTTGCTCCAGGTACCTCCCCAACTCATGATTGCCCGCAACCGACCTCAGGCGCAACAGGGCCTGAAGCTCCCATATATCCGCTTCACGGCAATAGTACTCCTCCCAGGCCTTGCGGGTAACTGTCAGGGGACCGTAATTGCCTGTGGGGCGCAGCTGGGCGTCCACCACATATCCGGGTCCCTCCTGCAGGGGAGTGCTCAGCATACGCATGAGGCGCTGAATAACTCGGACCACCCGCTCGGGGATCATCTCCTCGTCCTCTCCAGGGGGCGGATCGTACACGAACATCAGGTCCAAGTCGGAAAGATAGCCGAATTCACGGCTGCCCAGCTTGCCCAGGGTCAGCACCGCAAGGGGCAGATCCGGGCCCAGCCCCACCCGATGACGGACCCAGGCATAGGTATGGCGGATAACGAAATCCGCCAGGCTGGAAAGCTCCTCCGAGGCCTGCTCCGCGGAAAGCCGTCCCTTCTGCTCCGCAAGGGCGATCATGAGTATGCGCTCATTGCGCAGGCGCCGAATCCATTCCATGGCCTCGTCGTAAACATGGCAGTCTCCCAGTATGCTCTCCCCGCGCCGTGACCAGGACTCGAAGCCCTGCTCCACTCTGCCTGCGGTGGAGATCCCTTCCACCAGTGCGGGGTTGTGCGCCAGCAGGGAAGCCACCATGCCGGAGCGGATCGTGCCCCGCAACACGTCCTCCAGCCAGTCAGGCCCCGCGTCCAGCATCCTGGCCAGTCCCGTTCTGGAGCTGGCCTGACGCAGAAAACGCTCCAAGCGGCTGATGATCTGGGGAGACAACTCCTCCCGGCCCCGGGCAAACTCTTCCAGAACGGAAGCTATGCGCTGCCGGAACCTGTCTGAAAACAGGGAGAGGGCCTCATTCAAGGCTCCGGGAATCTGCTCCAGTGTTCGCAAGGCGGAAGGTCCGGTCTCCTCCCTGTCTTCCCCCGAAAAACTAGCCTCCCCACCAGCCCGGGATCCGGATTGGAAAAGGGCGGCGAAGTGAGAATGGATCCTTTCCCCGCATTCTCGCAAACCTTGCAGCAGTTCCCATGGCTCTCCTTGCCATCCCAGGGCAGAGGCCAGTCTTTGCAGATCCGATCCCTCTTCCGGAACGCGGCGTACCTGCCGGTTTTGATCCAATTGTAGCCAGTGCTCCACCCTGCGCAGAAACACATAGTCGCTTTCCAGTTGCCGGACTAGATCCGGGGAAGTAAGGCCCAGCTGCTCCAACTTGCCCAGACAGCTCAAGGTGTTCGGATCGGAAAGCTCCGGGTAGCGTCCCCCGTAGATTAATTGAAAGGACTGCACCAGGAACTCAATCTCCCTGATCCCCCCGCGTCCCAGCTTTACGTCCTGCAGCAGATCCCTTTCCGACTGCTTGAGCTCGGCAAGTATGCGGTCCCGCATCCCCTGCAGCTCCTCCAGGGCCTGAAAATCCAGAAACCTTCGGAACACGAAGGGACGGACGTCCTGCACAAAGGACTTGCCCAGCCCCCGCTCT
>CAYSPQ010000013.1:0-13730 GCA_964432965.1 uncultured Desulfohalobiaceae bacterium | reverse complement strand
AGCCGAGCGGGGCATCCAGAGCGAACAAACTAGGGACAGCCTTTCCCTCCACCCATTCGGCAATCGCATCGATCAGGGTGTGGTGAGATGACCCCAACTGCACCTGCTCGACCACACTGCGCCCGGGGGTGAAAGAACCGAAGGCCAATCCCACCCTTCTTGGGTCTGTGGCACAATCGATTCCCACGATGCTGACCAACCTTGTCCATCCTCCTGGATCCTGAGATATCTAGCCAATTGCCATTCGGAAAATCCCTTTTTCAGAGGGGAAAATAACACGCAGCGTCTTTCCCCTCATAACTGGATAATTACGTTGCGCCAGTCGCGCCATGGCGGGATAAACACTCTTTTGCTCAGGCTTGCTATTTCTCCGTACCCTGTTATACAAACTTATTGTCAAGCAATAGGAAGGGGGAAAAGCATGAGCAGCTCCTGTAAAAACAATAAAGGCGGGCTCTCCCGCAGGCGCTTTCTATATCTGACCGGCGCCGGCTCCATTGCGTTTCTAGCCGGTTGCGCCACTCATCCGGTTACCGGAAGGCCGCGGCTTATGCTCGTCTCGGAGCAGCAGGAGATCGAGGTGGACAGGGAAAACTCTCCACACCAGATTTCCGCGGATTACGGCCGCAGCCAGGACAGCGGCCTGAACGAGTATGTCGCGCAAGTGGGAAGCGAAATAGCGGAGCAAGGCCACAGGCCGGACATGCCCTACGCCTTCAATGCATTGAACGCCACTTACATAAATGCCTATGCCTTCCCCGGCGGGACTCTAGGTGTAAGCCGGGGAATTCTGCTTGAGCTGGAGAACGAGGCGGAACTGGCCTCCCTGATCGGCCACGAGGTGGGGCATGTGGCCGCCAGACACACCGCCCAGAGAATGACCAGGGGGATTCTCACCTCCGTGGCCCTGACCGGCCTGGTAGTTGCCGCGGATCCGGAGTGGGAGCCTGTAGTGGGAGGTCTGGGCGCTATCGGAGCGGGCGCTTTGCTGGCCGGATACAGCCGAAGCCAGGAAAGGGAAGCGGACGAGCTGGGCCTGGAATACATGGCTGCAGCGGACTATCATCCCCGGGGCTTCGTGGGGCTCATGGAGATGCTCAAGGAGATGTCGGGCAGGGACCGTAGCTTCCTGGAGGTAATGTTCGCAACCCATCCCATGAGCAGCGAGCGTTACCAGACCGCAGTGTCGCGGGCGGAGGAATACTCCCAGCGGGACAGGCGGATATACCGGGAGAGGTACATGGACAATACCGCCTCACTGCGGCAGATCAGGGAGGGGATAGAGCGCATGCAGGAGGGCGACGAGCGGATGTCCGCCAAGGAGCCGGAAAAGGCCAGGGAGCACTATGCCAAGGCCCTGGATACAGCGCCAGAGGATTACGCGGCAAACCTGAAGATGGCCAAGTGCCAACTGGGACTGGAAGAGCCGGGGGAGGCGGAAAAGTACGCTCTGGCCGCCAGGGAGATATACCCGGAAGAGCCTCAGGCCCTGCACATTCTAGGCATGGCCCACATCAGCAGACAGAAGTACGAGGAGGCGCTGGCTCAATTCGACTCTTACAAAGAAAAGCTACCCGGAAATCCCAACACCGTCTTCTTCCAGGGCTATTCCCTGGAGGGCATGGGTCGCAGAAGCCGGGCAGCGGAAAAATATCAGCGCTACCTGCAGCAGGTGAGGGAAGGGGAGTACGCTCGGCACGCCCGCAACAGGCTGGAGCAATGGGGCTATATCTAGTGTCTTGCCCAATGTGAGTTTTTTGCGCAATCATTTGGATGCTGTGCTTGCTTGGCAATTTGAATGGGGCAAGATACTGGCCTCGATCTTTTCTTGCAAAGGGAGATGACAGAAAATCAAGTGATTATACCGTATTATGGTTACAAGAGAGACGAACTGCTGTTCTGCTAGCTTTCCAAGATTTTGAGACCCTTGCATGATGGAACTGCGCAGAGTGGAACAAGACAGCGTCAGGAATCTGGACCTGGTCCAGGATCTGGCCGAACGGATCTGGCGGGAGCACTATACTCCCATCATCGGATCGGAGCAGGTGGAGTACATGCTGGGCAGATTCCAGAGCGCTCCGGCAATCGCCGAACAAATCGGCAACGGATTCGTGTACTACCTTTTGCTGCATCAAGGCGCTGCTGCGGGATACCTGGCCTATGTGCCCGGTTTGTGGGAAGCCGGCCTGCAGCTCAGCAAGCTCTACGTGCTGAGGGATTATCGCGGGAAAGGTCTGGGAAAGGCCGGGCTGGAGCATGTGCAAAAGGATTGCCAGCAGCTGGGCCTGGATCTGATATGGCTCACTGTGAACAAGCACAACCAGGCCTCCATCTCCTGGTACAAGCGCATGGGTTTTGCATACGCCCGCTCCCTGGTAACGGACATAGGCGGCGGATTCGTCATGGACGACTACATGCTGCAAAAACGGGTGGATAGCCGAGAACATTGACGCTGAGGTGCTTGAGCCCTCATCAGGAGGCACTCCTTTCCCTAACCTTGGCCAGATGGGCAGTTTTCGGCCACGCTGAAAGAGGGCTCCGGATTGCCTGCTCACTCAGCAATGAATTGGCCGTGTCCGGTCAGTTTAGAGGCCCGGGAATATCCAGCCCGGACAGGAGCCAAGCGTTGATCACTACGGCCAGTCCGCCCCAGTGCCTTCCATAGCCTCCATATCCAGTATCTTGGGGCGTAAGGCAGTGGACAAGATCCCGCTTTTTCTCACCATGTATCGGCATACTGCCTTGAGCAACAGGTGCTCGGCCCTGTTATGACACTTGTAGGCCCTGTCTATATACCCCTTCATTCTGGTCTCCAAAACCGGCAGCAGCCAGCAGGAAGGTTGTCCCCGTGTTCTCCGTGAGGAGCGGATCCTCTTCCAGGTAAGAGTAGGGCTTCCTGCCTCCCTGGACTTTTTCCCAGACTTTGGTCGTATCGGTATCCGATTCCGCCGGATGGGCTTGACCAGAAAAGACGCAGTAAGCTAAAACAGGTAAGAGGTCTGACCTGTAGGTGCAACTATGCTGGAAGAAAGGAATTACTTGGTCTCCCCTGCGGCACATGCCGAGCAGGAGCTGATCAGGGCTATTTTGGATGGGGAGTATCCCCCGGGAACCAGTTTACCCAATGAAAGGAGCCTCTCCCGCGAGTTGGGGATAACCAGACCCACTCTCAGGGAGGCCCTGAAGAGAATGGAAAGGGACGGATGGATACGTATACGCCACGGCAAGGCCACCCTGGTCAACGACTTCTGGGTGGATGGAGGTCTAAATGTGCTGAGCTCCATGACCATGTTCAGGGATAGCTTGCCTCCGGATTTTGTGGATCACTTGCTGGAGTCCAGAATAGCCATAGCCCCGCACTATGCGGAATTGGCGGTGCAAAGAAACGGCCGGGAAGTGGCCGAGTTCGCGTCCAAGCACAGCGTGATTGCCTTGGATAGCCGGGAAATCTCCCGGTTCGACTGGCAACTGCATCACCGCTTGGCCACCCTGTCCGGCAATCCCATATATACCTTCATTATCAACGGCTTTCGCCGGTTGTACATGCATCTGGCAACCGGCTACTTCCAGCAACATGAGGCGCGGCGGATCTCCCTGCAGTTCTACCGCGAGCTGGAGAGGATAGCCCGGGAGGGGCAGGCGCAGAGAGCCAAGGAGCTGACCCTGGAGGTCATGCGCCGCAGCCGAGAATTGTGGAGGAGTCTGCAGCAGGGAGGAAGGGATCCATGAAGAGATGGAACGGCTGGGGCGAGGAATCCGTTGTTTTCCCTTTGGCCGAAAGGGCCGGGGATCTGCTGCGGGAAAGTGTGGGACCCGGTAGACGGCAAAAAAGCTGCGATTTCTCCTCCGTGGTCAGCCGGGTGCCGGATTCCAGGCTTCCGGCAAGTGCCCCCGCTTATACCGATCCCGGAATCAGGGTATTGCACTCCAGGGGACAGAGCCTGCCGGACTGGATAGACATGCGAAGCGGGGTAATAGACACCTTCCCCGATGGGGTGGCCTTTCCGGAGTCGGAGCAGGATCTGCAGCGGATAATCGACTTCGCCAAGCAGCAGGGAACAGTACTCATTCCCTACGGAGGCGGGACCAGCGTTCTGGGCCACATCGACCCCCCGGCCCTGGACAGGCCGGTTCTCACCGTGTCCATGGCCCGGATGGGATCTCTGCTGGAAATGGAGGAGACCTCTCTCTCGGCCACCTTCCAGGCGGGAATCCTGGGGCCGGACCTGGAGGCGGAGCTGAATCGCCTTGGATACACTTTGGGGCATTTTCCCCAGTCCTTCGAGTTCTCCACCCTGGGCGGATGGGTGGCCACCAAGTCCTCCGGGCAGCAATCCCTGGGCTACGGTCGCATGGACGATCTTTTCCAGGGAGGGCTCTTGCACACTCCCCGAGGGCCGCTTCAGATCCCCGAAATACCAGCTTCCGCAGCTGGGCCGGACACTGGGGATATGGTCCTGGGATCCGAGGGAAGGCTGGGGCTGCTCTCCAGGGTTACAGTGCAGGTCAGCCCCCTGCCCGAGGCGGAGAGATTCCACGGCCTGTTCCTGCCCCATTGGGAGATGGCGCAGGAGGCGGTGCGAGCCCTGGTGCAGGGCGGTTACGAGCTGTCCATGATCCGCCTGAGCAATGCCAAGGAAACCCGGGCCCAATTGGCCATGAGCGGCAAGGACCGCCTGAGTGACTATATGCTCAAATATCTACGGTTCAGGGGGCTGGACCCCCGGGAGGCCTGCATGCTGCTTGTGGGCTTCACCGGGACCGGGGCCAGGGTCAAGCGAAGCAGGAGGGAAGCGGTTTCCCTGCTGAAAAGGAGGTTTCGGGCGGTTCATCTGCATCGCTTCCTGGGAGATTCCTGGGCCAAGAACCGCTTTCGGGCGCCCTATCTGCGCAATACGCTCTGGGACGAGGGATATGCGGTGGATACCCTGGAGACAGCGGTAACCTGGGACAGGGTCGACAGGATGATGCAAAGCGTGGAGGAGGCCTTGGAGCAGGGTCTGGCAGAGGAAGGGGAGGGGGTCCACGCCTTTTCCCATCTGTCCCATTTCTATCGCACCGGGGCCAGCGTTTACACCACCTTCATTTTTCGCCTGGCCCCGGATCCGGGACAAAACTACAGGCGCTGGCAAAAACTGAAGTCCGCGGCAAGCAGGGCGATAGTGGATAACCGCGGTACAATCAGTCATCACCACGGGGTGGGCACGGACCACAAGGAGTATCTGCAGGCAGAGAAGGGCGAGCTGGGCATCTCCGCCATCAGCGGGATCTGCGAGTACTTCGATCCGCAGGGTATAATGAATCCGGGAAAGCTGGTCTGAGCCGGGGGCAAGAGATCTATCCCTTGCCGCCTTGCTTTATACAAGATGGAAAGATCTTCCCTGATGCGCCTGCTAAAAGTTTTTTTGCAGGTGCATCTTTTCTGGATATATATTCCCTGTGGCTAGCTTTCAGCTTGATCTTTTTTCGCGCCGCCGTGGATTGGGCATTTTTTACGCCCCGGCTTGAGCGGGGTTTTTGAAGGCATCCGGCTCGGGAACATGAGCCGGATGTCTCAGTAACAGGGGATTTGCTATGTGGAAGGGTTATTCCAGAGATAAGGGCCTGCAGGAGCTGCAGCAGCCTTTCGACCTCATCGTGGTGGGTGGTGGAATTACCGGAGCGGGAGTGCTCAGGGAGGCATCCCGCCTGGGGATGAGATGCTGCCTGTTGGAGGGGGGCGACTTTGCCTGGGGCACCTCCAGCTGGTCCTCCAAGATGGTGCATGGGGGGCTGCGCTATCTGACGGAGGGGGACATTAGGCTGACCCTGGAGGCGGTGCGGGAAAGGAATCGCCTTCTGCGGGAAGCTCCGGACCTTGTAACCCCCTTGAGCTTTCTCTTCGCTTTCTACAAGGGACAGGAAAAGCAGAAGTACATGCTGCAGTCCGCCCTGGTCATGTACGATCTGCTCGCGTTGCAGTGGAAGCACGGCAGCTATTCGCCGCAGGAGCAGCTGCGGAGAGTCCCCGGTCTAAAGGCTGAAGGCCTGATAAACGGTCTGCATTTCCAGGACGCCCTGACCGAGGACAGCAGGCTGGTGCTGGCCGTGCTCCGGGAAGCGCTCTGGGAGGGGGCGTTTCCGGTAAGCTATTGTTCCGTGCAGGATTTTCTGCGGGACAAGGATGGAATTTGCGGAGTTCTGGCCCGGGATCGCATCCGGGGCGAAACCCTGGAGGTTCGGGGCAGGGCGGTGATAAACGCCACAGGGGTCTGGGCGGACCAGCTCTGCTCCAGGGCCGGGGACAACCTGGGCCTGCGCCCCTTGCGCGGCAGCCATCTGGTTTTTCCCGCCTCCAGGCTTCCCGTGCCCTGTGCGGTCACCTTCATGCACCCGGAGGACCAGAGGCCTGTCTTCGCCTTCCCCTGGAGATCGGTTACCGTGGCCGGCACCACGGATCTGGATCACGAGGCCGATCTGGACCGGACTCCGCGAATCTCTGCCACAGAGCGGCAGTACCTGCAAAACGGGCTGAGATCCGTTTTTCCCTCTGCCTCGGTCGAGGACGAGGACATCATCTCCTCCTTTTCCGGACTGAGGCCGGTGGTGGGGCAAAAGGAGGAAAAACCCTCCAAGGCGTCCAGAAAGCACGTGGTCCAGGACTGTCAGGGACTGATCACCGTGACCGGTGGAAAACTGACCACCTTCCGGCTGTTGGCCAGGGACGCCCTGAAGCTGGCGCAGAAGTACCTGGGCTCCCTGGATGGACTGAAGCAGAACCCTGCGGTATTCTCCCGCAATTCTTCCCCTGTTCCAGAGACACACGGCCTTTCCCGGCAGGAGCTAGATCGCTTGTCCGGTGTGCTGGGGTGGGAGCTGCCCCATTTCCTGGACGAGATGCCCGGTGGGGAGTTGACCCCGGTGGGTGGCACCGAAACCCTCTGGGCAGAGCTCCGCTGGAGCCTGCGCTGGGAGGGAGTGTGCCATCTGGAGGACCTTATGCTCAGAAGGAGCAGGCTGGGCCTTGTTCTGCCCAGTGGGGGCGAGGAGTATCTGCGGCGGATACTGGATATCTGCCGGGAGGAGCTGGGCTGGGAGGAAGAAAGAGAGCAGAGGGAAAGGGAGAGCTATCTCCGGCTGTGGAGGCAGTGCTATAGTCCCTCACCATCTGATTCTTGAGCCGCGAGCAATGATCGTATGCGACTGGATAACCGATTCCACTCCATGCAAAGCAAATCCTATCTTCTGTCCATAGACAACGGCACCCAGAGCGTCAGGGCCTTGGTCTTCGACACCAGGGGCAATCTTTTGTTCAAGTCCCGCGTTGTCTTGCAGCCCTACTACTCGACAAGGCCTGGCTGGGCGGAGCAGGATCCGGATTACTTCTGGAGGTGCATCTGCCGGGCTCTGAACGACTTGTGGCAACAACACGGGGTGGACCCAGCTGATATATCCGGTGTATCCGTTACTGCCCAAAGAACCACCATGGTCAATGTGGACGAGCTGGGCACTCCCCTGCGACCGGCTATTGTCTGGCTGGACCAGAGGCGGGCCGAAACCGTGCCCTCTGTAGGTCTGCTCTGGAGGAGCCTGTTCCTGCTCATGGGGGTGGGAAGGACAGTGCGCTTCTTTCAGAGCAAGGCAGCGGATAACTGGATTGCCGAGAATCAGCCACAGATCTGGGAAAAGACCCATAAGTACCTTTTGCTGTCCGGGTACCTGCACTTCAAGCTTACCGGAGAATACAGGGATTCCAGCGGCAATCAGGTGGGATATCTGCCCTTCGACTACAAAAGGCACGCCTGGGCCGGGGACAGGGACTGGAAATGGCGAGCCCTGCAAGTGAAAAGATCCATGCTGCCCCAACTGGTATCGCCTGGAGAAATTCTGGGCAGCATCAGCGAGAAAGCAGCCGGAGAGACCGGGCTGAGGCAGGGAACTCCGGTTATAGCCGCGGCCACGGACAAGGCCTGCGAGATCCTAGGCTCCGGATGCACGGCCGAGGATCAGGCCTGCCTGGGATACGGCACTACGGCTACCATAAATCTGCTGAGCCGCAGCTATGTGGAGCCCACTCCCTTTCTTCCCCCCTATCCGGCGGCCATACCCGGATATTACAGCCTGGAGATACAGAACTTCCGCGGCTTCTGGCTGGTTAGCTGGTTCAAGGAGCAGTTCGGATACAGGGAGATGGAAAAGGCTGCCCAAACAGGAATTACCCCGGAGCAGCAGCTGAACCGCATGCTGGATCAGGTCCCTCCAGGGGCAGCCGGGTTGACTGTCCTGCCCTATTGGACGCCCGGAGTGAAAATTCCCGGTCCGGAAGCCAAGGGAGCAATCATCGGCTTCTGCGATGTGCATACCCGGGCCCATGTCTATCGGGCAATTCTGGAGGGCTTGGTCTATTCCCTGCAAGCGGGAAAGGAAAGGCTGGAGAAGCGCAGCCGCCGGAAAGTAATGCGCTTGACTGCAGCCGGGGGAGGTTCCCAGAGCGACAGGGTTATGCAGTTAACCGCGGACATATTCGGGTTGCCGGTAAGCAGGCCCCATGTTTACGAGACTTCCGGGCTGGGGGCGGCAATCAATGCAGCGGTGGGCCTGGATATTTATTCCGGATTCCAGGAAGCCACAATCGGGATGACCGGTGTATCTCGGAGGTTCGAGCCGGACCGCGAAGCACACAAGCTGTATCGTCGGATCTACACAGGGGTTTACAAAAGGATGTATCCCAGGCTGAAACCCTTGTACAAAAAGTTGGCGGCTGTCCTAGACTAGGCTCCGATATTCTTTGTTGGCCGGTTGCTGTTTGTGCCGGATTGTATGCACAGCTAACTTTTTCTGGTCTTGCGCAGGAAAAAGCTGTCCTCTCCCTCGAACTCCATCCTGTGGGACATGTAGCCCATAATGTCCTTCATGGAGATAACTCCCAACAGGATCCCGTTTCTTACCACCATCATCTTGCTCTGGCCCTGATCGTTCATAATGTTCAGGGCGTCCACTATATCCGTTTCCGGGTCCAGGGTATTTTCATCGGAAATGGGGCTTAGCACATCCCGCACCAAGGTGACGGGCCATTGACTGCGCTCGATGTTCCTGACCTGGCTCGTGGTAATGCTGCCCACAAGTCTTTCCCCATCCAGCACGGGATACATCTGGTGGTGATGTTGATATACATAGTCCTGCAGGAATTGGCTCAAGCTGATTCGCGCGGGAACATGAACCGGGGTTTTCATGAGGCTGCGCACCTTGATCCCGGAGAGGAGTCTTCTGACCATCTGTTGTCGAAAGGCGTTCTGGGCCACGAAGCGAATGAACATGCCTATGACGAAATACCAGATCCCGTTCACCACGTTGCCAGCCAGAATCTGCAACAGTCCGGCGGCGATGAGCAACAGGCCGAAGACGGATCCCATGTTTGCCGCTACGCGGGTTGCCCAGATCGGATCCTGCTTCCAGTGCCACAGCACGGATTTCAGTATCCTGCCGCCGTCCATGGGGTAGGCGGGTATAAGGTTAAAGGCGGCAAGCAGGAAATTGATCATGGCCAGATACATGAAAAGGGTGAGCACAGCTGTCGACAGATCCAGGTATTGCACCGCCTGGAGCAGGGATAGGAAGACCGCGCCCAGAAAAAGGCTGGCAAGCGGCCCGGCTACGGCTATCAGAAACTCGCTCCTGGCGCTTTGAGGCTCATCCTCCATTTCGGCCACGCCGCCGAAAATGAACAAGGTGATCCCTTGTATGGACATTCCGTGATTGCGAGCTACCCAGGAATGACAGAATTCATGAAAAAGGATGGAAAAGAAAAGGCCCAGGGCTCCGACCACCCCCAGAATCCAGTAGGTCCCCGGGCTCAATCCCTCCACGAAATAGGGGAAGAAGCCCACGGAAAGGGACCAGGTGACCAGGACGGCGATAATCACCCAGCTTATATCCACCTTGATCTGAAAGCCGAAGAATCTGAACAGATTTACGCTTTTGCCGAACATACAGGCTCCGTTTCTTGGGACAGAGCTCGGAGGTCGCAGTTTTCGGAGCTCATCACGGATTGAAGGCAGCTCCGTTCTCCGCGCTAGATCAGTGTTTCTCCCCCGAACTTGTCCGCGTGATATGATTATTACAAAAGATCATCACCTGGTAAGCCAAAGTCAACTATCAAGGCTGGATCTACTGAGGTATAGTAGAGTTTGCAATTAGGGCAAGAGCTGTTTGCATATTATATATTTGCCTGCCTTGATGGCTTTTGGTAGAATATTCACGATTGTAGGGAAATTCTGTTTTTGTGCAACCCACTGATTTTCAAGAAAACATTTAAAAGGAAAGGAGATAGAAATGAAGCCTTTTCGTTGGATTTCTTATCTGGGAATTTGTCTGGCATTGCTTTTTGCCGTGGGTTGCGCCACCGGAGAAAGCACTATCTCTCCAGCCTTCTATGAGGTGGAGATGGAAAGGATAGCCCTGGTGGACATTTCCGGAGACATTAGGGGTAACGCTCCCAAGAATCAAGTGGAGGACTTCTTTACAGCGGAGATGATGACAAAGGGATATCGGGTGATCGAGAGGAGCAGGGTGCAAAGCGTGCTGGAGGAGCAGGACTTTCAGCTCTCTGATCGAACCTCGGATCGGGAAACGGCCAAGATAGGTGAAATATTGAATGTAGCCGGGACTGCTATGCTGGATGTCAGTGTTTCCGGGCAGAAAGTTAGTGTTACCGGTAGATTGGTCGATGCCCAGACCGGAGAGGTCCTATGGATAGGAACCGGAAGAGGTGGTAGCGGTACAGGCTTTGCCACATTGGGAGGTGCTATTGGCGGAGCTGTGCTGGGATCCCAAGTTGGATCCGGAAGCGGACGGATGGCGGGCACTATTGCCGGCGGCGTCCTGGGCGGGGCAGCAGGAGATGCGTTGTCCCCTCAAGTCGCCCGGGTTGTTCAGAACTCCATTAAGCAGATGGTGGATGAATTTCCGGCAAGGGAATAGGATTTGTTCCCATTAATAGGCATCTTCTCGGATGAGATCTAGCTCCTCTTATCCTTGGGGAGAAAGAGGATGGGAAAAGAATGATTAAAAACCCGCCAAAGGAGTAAGGCGCTCAGTTATGAAATGGATCATAACCATTGCTATGCTCCTGGCCTTTCTGCTCACCTCTTCCTTGGCCCCTGCCCAAACCCTGAGGACAGCTACAGGTAAATTGATACGAGAGGGTAGCACGGTATACGAATTGCTTCAACACGCTGGAGATCCGGACAGGAAGGTCAAGCTCCGGGATGCGGTGGATGTGGGAAAGGGCAAGGAGCAGACCACCAAGGTGAAATATTATTACGAAAAGAACAGCTCCCTTTATATTATTATCGCCGAGGATGACGTGATAATCCGAATCGACCGTAAAAGGATGTAGTTAAATTCCGTGCGGAAGCTAATAACACTCAGGCTCTTGCTGCTTTCTGTTTCCGAGGGGCTTCTGCATAAGCACGACGTTCTTGCGCGGCACCTCGCAACTCCATCCGAAAATCCCGGCCAGGACATGGAAGGTTTCCTGCTTGTAGAAGGTCACGTGTGTGGGATCCCTGCGATAGCGCCACTGTCCGAACAACTCGTCGTATAGCTGGAAGCTGGTCATTATCCCCAGCCAACCTCCCGGAAGCAAAAGCCTGTCCAGAAAAGCGAATTCCTCGTACGGTCTGTGGAAATGCTCCACCACCTCCGCGCAGGCCACGAAGTCGTAGGAGAGTTGCAGGGCGGATACGCCCGGATGAAAAAAAGGATCGTAGAGACGCACCCGATGCCCTGCTTCTCTTAGCATCCAGGCCAGTGCCGGACCGGGACCGCAGCCGTAATCCAACCCTTGGCTGTTGGGAAGCAGTTTCCGCAGCAGTGGAGAGGCCAGCTTGTCCAGGAACTTGCGATAATTGGGATCCAAGGGGTTGTTTTGGTGTTTGCAGTATTGCTCGAGCTCCTCCTGTGGCTGGGGCAGCCCGGAGCTGTCCATCATGGTGGCCTGGCAAACAGGGCAGCGCCAATAGTTCAGTTCCTTCTGGGTTAAGAAGAAATGAACTTCTCCCTGCAGACATACCCTGCATAGGGTGGACATGGAACCAATCTCCTCCGTGAGGCATGTTTCAATTCGGAGCCAATTTGTATCAAGTTTCCTTAACTTTTTGAGTTGGTTGGTTTAAATCACCTGGATGTCAGGACACCAAGCTACTATTTCAGCTCATATCCTTATGATTCATTGTGCCCCGCGAAGCGGGGCGTTGATTTTATTATCCCCAAAAACCAGAGTTTCAACTACCTTTCACTGCTTTAGCGGCGGCTGGAGAGATAGATGCTGAAAAGGACGATCGCGGCTCCCACGGATGCCAGCAGAGCCAGCTGTTCCCCGAAGAAGAGAAAGCCTATGGCTATGCCGCAAACCGGCTCGAACAAAGCGGCCATGGAGGTTTTCTGGGCAGAGATGTGTTTTTGTCCCTGGAAGAAGAGGGTGTAGGGAAGCACCAGAGAAACGGTCCCCAAGAGCCCCAGAAAGGGCAGGTTCTGCCAGAAGTGGCCTTCGGGCACGGTGATACCCCAGGGCAGGAGGATGAGGACGACGATGATGCACCCCCAGAAGGTGCACACCGGAGAGGAAATACCTCCGGCCAGGAAGCGCCCGAAGAGGAACACCCCCGCAAGGCATAATCCGGAAATGAAAGCGCTGGCAATTCCCAGGATCTCCTCCTTTTCTTCCCTTATCAGGCTCGAGGGCTCAGCGATTAAGGCGATTCCCAGAATACCTGCAGCTACGGCGAACCAGGTCAAGGGGGCATTTTTCTCCTTGAGCACCCAAGGGCTCAAGATGGCCACCCAGATAGGTGCGGTGTAGTGAAGCACAACCGCCTTTGCCACCGAGGTGTTCATAATGCCCAGATAATAGGTTGTGGCTGTGCCGCACATGGAAAGCCCCACCCCGATTAGCGCCAGGCGTTGTTTTCGGTTCAACCCGGCCAGGGTGACCTCGCGTCGACCGTCTGCCGTGCGCAAAATCCAGAAGGAAAGGAACAGGATGCCGATAAGGCCACGAAAAAAGACGATTCCCATGGGGGAGTAGGCCTGGATGGAACGGATCCAGATGGGGACCAGGGCGAAGAGAAAGGCCCCCAGCAGGGTCAGGAAAAGACCCTTGGCAAGCGCACTTGGCGGATTTGTGGAGGCGGTGCCAGCTTGCATCAATTCCCCTTTGCCGTGTAACAGGCACTGATTCACCGGGAGCCCGTGGATCTGCCGAGATGCAAGCCAGTATTAAAGAACCTCTATGCCCCGGTCCTTAAGGTGGGCCTTTAGCTCCGGAATGGATATGATCCGATAGTGAAAGATGGAAGCTGCCAACAGGGTGTCCGCGCCAGCCTGCACCGCCTGATGGAAGTGCTCCATGGTTCCGGCCCCGCCGGAGGCAACCACTTCCGCGGAAACAGCGGACTTTATGCCGCTGATAAGCCCCAGGTCGTATCCGGTTTTTACTCCGTCCGTCGCCTTGCTGGTGGGCAGAATGGTCTTCACGCCGAGATCGTTCACGGTCCTGGCCCAGTCTATTGCGTCCGAGCCGGTGGGTGTCCGGCCTCCGTCCACGTAGATCTCGTAACCCGAGGGCAGCGAGCTGTTGAGTGCCGCATCTATGGCCACGGTTACCCGCTCCCTTCCCAGTTCCCCGACCATTTCCTGGATAATTCCGGGGTTGCGAAAGGCGGCGCTGCTGGTGGCAACCTTGTCCGCAC
>CAYSPQ010000012.1:0-13809 GCA_964432965.1 uncultured Desulfohalobiaceae bacterium | reverse complement strand
ATGTACGTGGATAACGCGGCTATGCAGATCGTGCGCGATCCCGGACAGTTTGACGTGATCCTCGCCTCCAACCTCTTCGGGGACATCCTTTCCGACGAAGCGGCTATCATAACCGGCTCCATTGGCCTGTTGCCCTCTGCCTCGCTCAGTCAGGGATCAGTGGGGCTTTATGAGCCTGTCCACGGCTCCGCTCCGGATATCGCAGATCGGGATCTGGCCAACCCCCTGGCCTCTATCCTGTCCCTGGCCATGATGTTCCGCTACAGCTTGGGAGGCGAGGAGGAGGCCACCGCGATAGAGACCGCAGTGTCCAGAGTGCTGGGGCAGGGGTATCGCACTGCGGACCTGGCCGAGGATCCTGGCTCTGCGGTGGGATGCTCCAGAATGGGGGACCTGGTCTATGAGGCGCTGGTGGGTTGAGCCTGCTTGTCCCCGGTTGGGCTTATGTGCTAGGGGAAACATGAATTTGAGCCTAAGTCCCTGTTTGCTCCGATGGTAATCGGATTCAAGGCAAGGAGGAAAAAACATGTCCGTAAACGAATCGGAAAAGAATCAGGAGGAGATGGCCAACGGCGAGGCCAAGCCAATGGGTGACGCCTCTAAGAGCCTGGAGGAGATAAGATCTCAATTGATTCTCACCGGCGCGGATATCGTCGCCCTGGGAGTGGAAGGCGAAATCCTGGTGGGAGGAAAAAATTACAATACGGCTATTATCAACGAGCTGGAGGATATTCGCGCTCCCCAGTTCCGGGCCATATCCGCCAAAGCCTTTCACAGGGTCCTGGATGAGACCAGGGTGAACGGCAACATCATTCGGCGACTGGTGGATCAGGAATATCAGAAGATCGACTGGAGCAGCCCGGAGGTGAATGCGGATCCGGAATTTTTGCGCAATTTCGTGCGCAAAACAGCAGACAAGGTGCGCGAGGCTCAAGCCGGGCAAAAGAGGGAGAGCCTAACTCCGCTACGCAAATTCATCAACAATGTAGTGGAGGGATTTGCCCTTTCCCCGGAGGGGATCGATCAGTTGCGAAAACGTTCGGTGCTGGTGCAAGTGGCCATTTTGTCCGTGGATATGCCCGCAGATGTACAGGAAGCCGCGGCCCAGGCCTATCGCAACATATGCAAGGAAGTGGGCCGGGACAAAGTGCCTGTTGCCGTGCGATCCTCTGCTGCGGGAGAGGACAGCCGGAAAAAGGCTTTTGCCGGTCTGCAGGACACATATCTGAACGTAATGAACGAGCAGGAGTGTGTGGAGGCCTATCAGTGGGACTGCGCCTCCGCCTATAACCTGCGGTCCATGACCTATCGCAGGGAGGCTATTCTGGATGCCTTGGCCAAGGCCGAGGAGAGCGGGGACGACTCCATTGCGGAGCAGGCCAAGCAAGAATGGGCCATAGAGAATACCTCCCTGTCCGTTTGCGTTATGCGCATGATCAATCCGGTGGTTTCCGGAACCGCATTCAGCGCTGATACAGCCACCGGGTGCCAGGGGACGGACAGGAATGACCTGGTTTCCGTAGATGCCAGCTACGGTTTGGGAGAGGCCGTGGTTTCCGGCACTGTGACCCCGGACAAGTTCTACGTTTTTCAGCGCGACGACGGCCAGGAAGTGGTAGTCAGGCAGATGGGCTGCAAGGACAAGAAGATTGTCTATGAAGAGGATCGCAGCGGCACGAAAATAATTCCCGTGGCAGAGGAGGACGTCTATCGCTGGTCCCTGTCCCTGGCCCAGGCGGAAGAGGTGGCCAAGGGGGTTCGGGCAATCAGCCGAGCCTACGACGGCATTATCATGGATACCGAATTCTGCATCGACAAGTGGGACCGGCTGTGGTTCGTGCAGGCCAGGCCGGAAACCCGCTGGAACGCGGATCTGGAGACGCACCCGAGTACCATTTTCATGCGCCGTCAGGAGGTGGATCCACAGGCCTTGCAACACGCCGAGGTCATTATGGAGGGCAATGGCGCCTCCAGGGGAGCCGGAGCAGGTAGAGTGCGCTTTTTACGCTCAGCTCTGGAACTGAACAAGATAAACAAGGGCGACATTCTGGCTGCGGAACGAACAGATCCGGACATGGTCCCCGGAATGCGGATATCCTCCGCCATCCTGGCCAGCGCTGGAGGCGATACCAGTCATGCGGCTATAACCTCCCGTGAATTGGGTATCCCCTCGGTGATCGGAATAAACAGGGTGGAGTTGTTGCGGGCCCTGGATGGGACCCTGGTTACCGTGGACGGCTCACGGGGAGTGGTTTACAGGGGAGAGCAGCCCCTGGTGGAAGTGGGCGGCGAATTGGACGTGAATCAGATACCGGCCACGCAGACCAAGGTTGGTCTCATTCTGGCGGATGTGGGGCAGGCTATGTTCTTGTCCCGTCTGCGACAGGTGCCCGACTTCGAAGTGGGGCTGCTCCGGGCGGAGTTCATGCTGGGCAACATAGGAGTGCACCCTCTGGCTCTGCATGCCTACGACGAGGGACATCTGGAGGACAAGATCGAGGAAAAGCTGGTCGATCTGGAGAATCAGCTGACCAAGACGGTCAAGGAGCAGTTGGATGCGGGGATCTTGACCTTTGATCTCAACCTGAGGAAATACGTGGGAATCCTTACCGGATTGGGGGACGAGATAGAGAAAATGAGCGAGAGGGTGAGCGCCAGGGGCACGGAAGAAGTGCTCGCCCTGCAGCGCAGGATCCGCGAGCTGGACGCCCAGCTGGATCAATATCTGGAGAGGGCCACCCACGTGCTGGATGTGCTAAAGACCTCCACTGATCTCAAGGAGCATGTTAGCCAAGTAATGGGCTATTCGGAGAGGCTCTTGCAGCTTACCGGCAATGACGCCGATACCAGGAGCAAGCGCGAGGAGATCGAGGAAAAGATTCAGTCCCGGGTGGAGGAGATTCAGGAGAACCCGGAAGTGCAGCAGGTTCTGGAGCGCATTCGCAGGATGCGCCAGGATGTGGCCCAGAAGGTGGGCCTTAGCCGGACCATGGAGGACCTTCGCTCCCTGCCGGATAAGATTTGGCAGCATATCCGCAGCCGTGGGTACAAGAGCGGCAAGGAACTCTACGTGCAGACCCTGGCCCAGAGCTTGGCCCTGTTCGCCATGGCCTTCTACGGCAAGGAGATCATATACAGGACAACGGATTACAAGAGCAACGAGTATCGCAACCTGACCGGGGGCATGCTCTACGAGGACACGGAGGACAACCCCATGATGGGCTACAGGGGTGTGTCCCGCGGAATGCACGACTGGGAGCTGGAGGCCTTCAAGTTGGCCCGTGGCGTTTTCGGGGGCAGGAACCTGAGCATGATGCTGCCCTTTGTGCGCACCCTGGAAGAGGGCAGGAGCATGAAGCGCTACCTGGACCAGGTACACAATCTGCGCAGCGGAGAGGACGGGCTCAAGATAATCCTCATGTCGGAGATACCCAGCAACGCCATTCTGGCCAAGCAGTTCATCCAGGAGTTCGATGGTTTCTCCATAGGCTCCAACGACATGACCCAGCTGGTCCTGGGAACGGACAGGGACAACTCCCGCTTGCGAAGGGTATATGACGAAGAGGATCCAGCGGTTATCTGGAGCATTCTGGTGACCATTTTTGCCGGACAGAAGTACGGCAAGAAGGTGGGCTTCTGCGGCCAGGGTGTATCCAACAGCACTATAATTCGCGGGGTGGTCACTATTGCCGGCATCATCTCCGCCTCAGTGGTCGCGGATACCTATAAGCAGGCCAAGGAAGGCATTGCCGAGCTGGAAAAACAGAACATCCCGGTGCGGAAGCTTGGGGATTGGCTGCGCGAGCAGTTCTTCCAAAGGCTGTGCAACAAACTGCGGGAAGAAAACTACAGCCACATTCTTAGAGAGGACACCGAGGCAGAGGATATCCTGGAGTGGTACGAGGGTGAGGTCTTTAGGCTGCACGAGCATATACAGAACAATCTGGATACTTCCAAGGAGGATTTCTACCGCCAAGAGCTGGAGCATCTGCGGGAAACCTTGCACAAGCCCATCATATATGCGACTTGGGATTGGAATTCCACAGTTGAGGACGCTCTGTACCAGGCAGGTTTCGAGTCCTTCCAGGAACAGGAGAAGGCAATGAAGAGCCTGCAGCAAAAGTGTCTTTCCGAGGGTTGATTGACAGCCTCACTCTTTTGCTTATGCATTGACCCTGGATGTGGTAATGTGTAAGGCAAGAAATAGGTTCAAAGCGTTATCTTCTCTACAAGGAAGGGGTGCTGGGAAGAACATGCCCTTGAGATTGGCTTCACCCTGGGTTGGGCCTTTAAGGCAGCAAGGAAGGGAATAAGGAACTCCGAATACAGCGAGGAGGGGTAGTTGATGGCATACAGGGTGATGGTCCTGGGAATGGGCAATATACTCAAGGGCGACGATGGGTTGGGCTTCTACGCGATCCGGGACTTGGCCAGGGAAGAGTGGCCCGACCAGGTATGCTTCCTGCACCGGGCACAGTGGAAAGAAGGTGGAGTAGATGTGGAGGGTTATACAGGGCTGTTGCTGATAGACACTCTGGAAAATGGGCAGCAGCCGGGCACTATATACACCTACGGTCACCTGGAGCTGTTGCAAAATAAATCCTGCTTGCGCTGGCACCCCTTGCTTGAAGCCATGACAGTGGCTCCGCTTCTCGGGCACTCCCTACAGACAGGTTTTGTAGGCATGGAGCCTGCAAGCAGGGACTATACACTTTGTCTAACCAGCAGTGTAGCACAGGCCTATGAACAGTTCCTGGACGCGGTCCGTTCTCGCTTGCGCTTTATGCTCAATGACAAGCAATCCTACCCGGAGGTGAGCAACAAGGATCTGCTACAATCGGCCCATATTGATTGAATGTTTTCGGAAAAGCGGTTATCGCCTACGGGGTTAGGATAGATTTCAAGCCAGGTAGCTCAAGTAAAGCAAATCATGAAACTGTGAGCCGATATCGCTCACGTAAAGAACAGTTTTTCGATGCGAGCTAGCTGAAACCTGTTAGGTCTAAAGGGACGTTCCATGGCAGTGGATAGAAGGTTGCGGCGTGAAGCCATGGTGCGTGAGCAGCTCCTGGCTAGGGGCATAAGGGACAAGGCGGTTTTGCGGGCCATGGCAAAGGTGAGAAGGCACGAATTTGTGGAGGAGGCTCTGCAGGCTCGCGCCTATAGTGATGATGCTCTTCCCATTGGCCATGGCCAGACTATCTCGCAGCCTTTCGTGGTAGCCAGGATGACGTCGTTGCTGCAAGTGGAGCCCGAGATGCGCGTTTTGGAGGTGGGCACCGGATCGGGCTATCAAGCGGCGGTGCTTGCCGAGATGGGTGCGGATGTCTACAGCGTGGAGCGCATCAGGGCATTGTACTTGGCAGCCCTTAAACGCTTGAACAGCCTGCGCTATTTTCGGGTGTGGCTCAAGCTTGTCCAATCTCAGCTGGGATGGCCGGAAGAATCCCCGTTTGATCGGATACTGGTAACTGCTGGCGGCAGCGAGATTCCGGAGGAACTGCTTGCCCAATTGGCGGAAGGTGGAATAATGCTGCTGCCCGTGGCCGATGGTCAGGGAGGGCAACGCCTTTTGAGATTGCGCCGGCAGGGGGACAGGTTCTCCAAACAGGATATGGGGGAGGCCAACTTTGTGCACTTGGTTGCCGATAGGACGTGAGGCGCGGATAAATTTCGCTGCCCATCTCCTTTCGGGGTTTGCCCTATTCTTTCTGTTGCTCCTGTATCTTTCTAGTCCAGCTTCCGCAGATCAAATGTTCTATTACGAAGATGAGGACGGGGTGACCCATATCACGGATATGCCAGATTCGGAGGATTACAGCCCCTTTCTGGTCTACGGGGATGAAGCCTATACGCGTGAGCACCTGGAGTGGTTGGTTCGTAAGTACGGTTCCCGTTATGGCGTTAATTCGCCGTATTGAAGGCGGAATCGGACTTCCACAGAAACGCGGTATCCTCGGCAGGCGCAGAAGGACTGATGCAGATTATGCCCGAAACCCAGGAAAAGTTGGGAGTGAAGGATCCTTTTGATCCTGAGGAGAATATAGCCGCGGGCATCCGCTATCTGGGGGAGCTCCTGCAAAGGTATGACAGTCTGCGCTTGGCTCTGGCTGCCTATAACGCCGGGCCGACCGCTGTAGACCGCTTTGAGGGGATCCCTCCCTATGAGGAAACCGAGCAATATGTGGAACGAGTCCTCTCTTACTTTATCCGCTTCCAGAGCGAATAGCAGGATGTTCAATCTGGCTAATAACCTTACCTTTATTCGGATAGCTACTATCCCGTTGTTCGTTCTGTTGCTCACCTATCCCACCCCCACCACTTGCCTTATGGCTGCGCTCGTGTTCGTGGCAGCCACAGCCACGGATTTTTTTGACGGGCTTTTGGCCAGGCGCTACAATCTGGAAAGCAACATGGGCAAGCTCCTGGATCCCCTGGCGGATAAGCTGCTGGTGGTCTCCGCACTGGTCATGCTTACCTCCCTGCAGTGGGTTCCAGCTTGGATGGTTATTCTCATTATCGGCAGGGAATTGGTTGTCACCGGGGTCAGGGCCATGGCCGCGGAAAAGGGTATCGTGATAGCGGCGGATGTTTGGGGAAAGTTAAAGACAGTGTTACAGGATATAGCTATAGTCGTTCTGGTAATCCATTATCCCTGGGGCGGGTTCGATCCCCAGTTTTGGGGCATAGCGGCTATGTGGCTGGCTTTGCTCGTGACCTTGTTTTCCGGAGTCAACTACGTGCTGAAGTTCTTCCGTTATCTGCCCGAAAATGGGTGATATTCCAAAGAAGAAAGAGCAGGATCGGCTATGGCGCAAATCGACGCTTTTTTCAAGATGGTGCACGAGCTGGGCGCATCAGATCTGCATTTGTCCGCTGGCTCCCAGCCAGTGGTCAGGCTGCACGGCGAATTGCAGAGAGTGAAGTACAAGGTCCTTGAACACGAGGAGCTTAAGAAGCTCCTGTTCGAGATAACCCCAGAGCCCAAGGTGAAGCAATTCGAGGAAACAGGGGATATAGACTTTTCCTACGAAGTGCCCAATCTGGCTCGGTACAGAGTGAACTACTACATGCAGTCCAGGGGCATAGCCGCCGCCTTCCGGGAAATACCCCAGGACATTCTGAGCATTGATCAGCTGGGGCTGCCCCAGATACTGAAGAGCCTTGCCTTGCTGCCCAAGGGATTGGTTCTGGTGACCGGGCCGACCGGGTCGGGGAAGTCCACAACACTGGCTGCAATGGTGGACTACGTGAACCGTAACCGCAAGGATCATATCCTGACTATTGAAGACCCCATAGAATTCGTGCACCAGCCCATCCATTGCCTGGTCAACCAGCGGGAGGTGGGCAGGGATACTCAGGACTTCAAAGCCGCACTGAGAGGAGCCCTTCGCGAAGACCCGGATGTAATACTCGTTGGAGAGCTGCGAGATCTGGAGACCATCGAGCTCGCTTTGCAGGCAGCGGAAACTGGTCATCTTGTTTTCGGCACTCTGCACACCATTTCCGCTCCCAAAACCATAGACCGTATTATCGATGTTTTTCCCTCGGGTCAGCAGAGCCAGATTAGGGCCCAGCTCTCCGAGTCCCTTCGTGGGATCATCGCCCAGAATCTGTTCAAGAGGGTGGATCGCAAAGGACGAGTGGCCGCGCTGGAGCTCTTGATAGCCACCAGCGCGGTGCGCAATCTTATCCGGGAGAACAAGATCTATCAGATACCCTCCACTATTGAGACAGGGAGAAAGCAAGGCATGCAGTCCTTGGACGACTCCATAATGAACCTTTTGCAAAATGGTATGATAGATGCGGAACAGGCCTACAACAAGGCGGACAACAAGGCAAAATTCCGGGAATTTTTGCAGGAGCCCCCTCAGGACTTCACGGAGGCTTGAATGTATAGTGGCTTGTTAAACGATATCCTGCATCAAGTGCTGGACTATGCTCCCAGCACTTCGGATATCCTTCTCACCGTGGGTAAGCCGATACAGGTGGAAAGCGAAGGGGAGCTTATCGATGTCACGCTGCAGCCGGAGCTGGGGAAGTTGACTCCCTGGCAGATGGAGGTTATTGCTTCCAGCATCTTGGGACAAAAGAGACGCTACTATCAACAGCTGGTGGAAGAGGGGGCCTGCGACCTGTCCTACGCCCTGAGCGGCAGGGCTAGATTTCGGGTCAATGTGTTCAGCCAAAGAGGATCCTTGGCTGTAGCCATGCGTCTTTTGCCCATGAAGGTGCCCAGTATCGAAGACATGGATTTGCCGGAGATCTTTTACAGCATTGCTGCCGAGAAGTATGGGCTGGTCCTGTTGACCGGGGCAACTGGCGCAGGCAAGTCCACCTCACTGGCCACACTGGTGCGTGCAGTGAATAGCGCGCAGAGAAAGCACATCGTGACCCTGGAGGATCCCATAGAGTTCATACATCCCCATGAGCAGAGCCTAGTTAACCAACGCGAGCTGGGAGTGGATTTTTCCAGTTTCGCCAGTGGATTGCGATCCGCGTTGCGTCAGGCCCCTCACATTGTATTGGTGGGCGAAATAAGGGACAAGGAAACTCTGGAAATAGCCTTGGAGGCAGCGGAAACTGGGCATTTGGTCCTGGGTTCGCTGCATACCGCGGATACGGGACAGACAGTAAACAGAATGGTGGGGATGGTGGATAAGGAAGAGGAGCGCTACCTTCGGGAGCGCTTGAGCGAAAGCTTGAAGTATGTGATTTCCCAGCGTTTGATGCCGGATCTGCAGGGCAGAAAGGTGGCCGCCTTTGAAATTATGGTCAACAATCTGCGGATCAGGGAGATAATCCTACATGGAGAGGAGCCGGACAAGACTTTTTATCAAGTGCTGGAGACGAGTACCACCTACGGCATGTTCACCTTTGATATGCACCTTGCCAGGATGTTCAGGGACGAGGTTATCAGCGAAGAGGTGGCCATGATCAACGCCTCGGACAAGGCTAAGTTGGGCCAAATTATAGACAAGATCAAGTCCGAGAAGGGGCAATCAATCACGGACTTGGATGGCCTGGAGCTGGACAGGGATTATTAGCCTGTAGCGTTTTTTCCACGGGAAACACAGAATTTGTGGAGTAATCTAGCAATCCCCTTGTTTTGTTTTAGAGAAAAGTGAAAAGGACATTTTAAATCCTGTATGGATTGAGCCTAGCAGAGCAGCAAGGAAGCAGGAAATGAGAGAGGGAGTTCAGCGCATAAAGTGTCGGCACTGCGACAAGTCAGTTAACTTGTCCCAGGAAAAGATTCCCAGTTCCGGGCGCTTTCGCCTCAAGTGCCCTTATTGTGGGCAATGGAGCAATGTGGATATATTTGAAGAAAGTTCGACTCAGGAACGGACGTTAGCTCCCGAAGATCTTGCCCAGGATCCAGGTCTGACAAGCACGAATGTTCATCTTGCCTCCGGGTCGGTGGGGTATGAGGATGTTCTGGCAGCCGAGGGAGGCGAGAATGCCCTCATTTGTATAGGCGATGAGGAGTTGCGGGGAACAGTCCGCCAATGGCTCAAGGAATGGGGCTATCGCCTGCGCATGACAGAAAACGGCAGGGAAGGGGCAAGAGTGTTTTATGAGGGCCCCTTTTCCCTGCTAGTTCTGGAGGATAACGAGGAAAGCGCCCCTTTGCTTAGGGAGATACACTCCCTTCCGGGCATAATGCGGCGCGAGATCAATTGCGTCATCTTGGGTGACAGGGCATCCAGCTTCGATATAGGACAGGCTTTTCGAATGGGGGTTAACACCTATCTCTCCAGAGGGGATCTGGAAAAGCTCCCGGAGCTCCTTTCCCAGGCTATTTCCAGTTACAGGCGGTTCATCCAGCCCTGGCTGGCTGCACGGGGAGCCACATGAAGGAAGAAAATCACAGGGAACGTAGATACAGGCTTTGGAACTGCCTAAAAACGTTGTGTGAAATGGAGGAACAGCTGGAAACTCTGGGCTGGTCCAAGTTTTTCCGATCAGAGTTCAGGAGGCTACAGGCCTTGATTGACCAAGAGAATATACCTTGTTGCGAGGAGAAGGACCTGCAAAGACTCGAAGGTAGAACCCAAGAATTGATCCAGGAGCTGGCGCGGCTTTTGTACGCTGGCTCTTTGCAGGACCGGAAGTTTTATGGCGGCAATCCGGGTTGAGCTGATACACATCTGGCAATGCCTTCCGGGTGTGAGCTAGTTCCCCATCTGCTTTGGGAAAAACTGGGAACAAAAAAATGGGTGGACTACATAACCGCTTTTTTGCTGTTTTTGGGGAGAAGAAAACGATCAGCTAGTTCCCCCAGGGAACCAAGCAAGAAAGTGGCTCAATATAGGTGTTGCCGAAGTGATATCCAGAGTTCTGCTTGTCCTGCTTATTGGAGTCAGTCTCATGCTATTGTACCAAATAGCTGCGCCGGACAAGGCGTTGCAGCAGTATTTCGATGTACGGCAATCCCGCAACAAACTGCAGGTAGAGCTGAAAGAGGTGAAAGAGGAAAATGCCAGATTGAGCCGTGAGATCCGAATGTTCAATAACAGCACCATGTACCAGAGAAAGGTGATCCGCACTCAAATGGGATATGCTGAGCCCGGGGAGATCCTGTACATTCCCGTGGAGCCCTAGAGTTTTGTCTTGTGTTAAGTGCCCTAAAAACATCCCTCTCCAACCAAACAGCGCTGGCAAAAAAACACGAAAAAGCCCATTGGACAAGGGACTAGCTCTCAAGGCCGTAACTTGCTGCAGGGTTGCAAATAATCCAGTGCGTTGACAGGAAGTCATGGTAATTCGGACAAAGATACTGCTTCCGGTAAAAGCTAAGCCACAATTTCAGTTCACATTTTCCTGCTTCGTTGTGCCTGCGCCTAGGCAAGCAGGAGAGTTTTTGTTCTCGTTTGCCGTGCACAACACAAAGAAGGGGTGACCTATGCAGGAAAAGATAAGCCTCTATGAAGAGTTGCTGGAGATGGATCCTGGCTCGCGGCTTTTTTTGCCCCTAGCTCGTCTGTACTTGGAAAGAGAGGATCTCTCCAGGGCAGAAACTACACTCAAGACTGGACTTACCAGGTATCCCGAGCATTTCGAGGCCAGGCTTTTTCTGCATTACATCCTCTACCAGCAGGGCAAAGAGGAAGAGGCAATGGAACATCTGCAAATGGTGAGCGAGGTGCTTTGCAAATTCCCTGCCTTTTGGCAACACTGGGGGGAAAACATGGAAACCAGGGGTCAAAGGAACACAGCTGTGGCTGCTTGCTTTTTGGCTAGGAATTTGCAAGGGGAAAAGCTGGGTTGGCTGGATGTGTTGCAAGATGGAGTAAGGACTTGGCAAGAGAAAGGAGGTGCACAGTCTTATACCCCAAAACAGGGGGAGACAGCTCATGACCTCTGGGATACCGAAGAGATGGAGGATGAAGGCGGACAAGAGCAGCTTCGGGCCGCAAGAGAGGATCCTTACCGGACTCGGACAATGGCGGACATCCTCAGTTCTCAGGGCGACTATGCCCAGGCCCTGGATATTTATACCGAGCTTTTGGACAAGGCTTCTTCTCCAGATCAGGAAGAAAAACTACAGGAACGCATTAACTGGGTGCAAGAAAAGCTAAGATCCATGTCCACCGAGAGGGAAGAACGGGTGTATGAGGGGCCCTCTCCTCGCAAGGGACGGAGAAGGCTGGCCCATAAATTGGAAAGGCTAGCCGAGCGCTTGGAGGCACGGCAGGGCTAACCGGTCACGAGATTCCTTTTGCTGTAAAGTTTTCTCAACTTTTTGAAATTAAAGAGAGACGGTCTGGAGAAAATCTTGGCATGGAGCGTTGAAAACAGCTTCATACAGGTCTTTGCTGGATAGCTGGCGCCCTTGTCTCCAGTTCTTTTTTCTCCCCTCGCTCTCCTGGAGGAAACCGGGCTGGCAACCACACCAACCTACAATTTCCGCTCTCCTTTTCCTGATTCCTTGTGTTCTAAGGCGGTCGGAACTGAAAGCTGTACGGGCATGGAGTTCTAGGGAGAGAAAAAGCTATTGAAAATCTTTTAAATTATGTTTTTGTTCATTCATTGGTGGGAGATATGCGAAGCTATTTTGTCCTTACAGTGATCTTCTTGTTTTTGTTTGTAAGCGGATGTGGTGGACAGGGCATACGGCATGGCTATGAGGAGCTTGTCTGGCCCAAAGACCTGGAGCTGGAAAAGGAAAGCCGTCTTCCGCCGGCACAGAGGGTCATGGCGGAAGCAGTGTATTCCATGGATGAGAGGCTGTCCTCCTTGTTACAGGAGCTGGATGCCTTTACCGTTAGGGCTGGCGAAGAGGAAGTAAAAAGCATCGAGCGAGAGTTTCCATGGTTAGAGGGCGTTGCAGTAATAACAGCCCAAGGTGAGGTTCGGCATGCATATCCAGAGGGAAAAGTAGCAACCTTTTCCTGGCAAGAGCTGAACGAGCAGTCCATGCAGCGTGAGGAAAGGAGACTGTATGCCCTGCCCTTGGATCAAATCTCACCGGGTCTGGTTTTTGTCCTGAGACCCCTGTATACCGGGGGCCAGAGATGGGGCACGGCAGTGGCTTACTTTCGCATGGATGCCCTGGTCTCTCTGTCCCCACGATCTCGGGAGCTTGTTGTGCTCAGGCCGGACCGTGTCCTATGGTCCGGCAACTACGAGGAAGAGAGCAGGATCTTAGCGGATAGAGCCTGGCAGGAGCGCCTGAAGTCCAGGGTCAGGGGCAGGATTGCTGCTGAAGGGAAAGAGTTTTTCTGGGTCTCGCGCTATATCGGCCAAAAGCCCTTTATTTATCTCGTGGAAGCGCCGGAGGGACAGGAAAACGTCGATCCAAGGCCTGTCTCCGCTAAGGGGGTCAAGTAGTTAGTCCTCTAGTCAGATCCTAGGCTATTATGTAACCTGCTTTCTACTTTGCCGCAATCATTGCAATGGCTCGGGAAAAATTGAATTTCTAAGGAGGAGGGTATGCGCCGCAATATCACTGTCGTGGAACACCTGCTCATACATCAAAGGCAAAGTCCTATGGCCACTGGCCAATTCACCCGTTTGCTCAATGAACTGATTGTTTCCGCCAAGGTTATCTCGCGGGAAGTGAACAAGGCCGGTTTGGGGGATATTCTGGGTGATACAGGAGATCAAAATGTCTATGGGGAAAAGGTTCAGCGTATGGATGAGTTCGCCCATCAGCTCCTGGTGCATCGCATGCAGCGAGCTGGAGTTCTCTGTGCCCTGGCCTCCGAGGAGTACGAGCATTTGATTCAGATCCCCCATAAGTATCCGAAGGGAGAGTACTTCCTGGTCCTGGACCCCTTGGATGGCTCCACCAATATAGAGGCCAATGTGAGCATCGGCACGATCTTCGGTATATACAGGACCAAGGCGGACAAAGTGGAGCAGGACATGGAGCTGTCAGATCTGCTCCAGAAAGGGACGGAACTGGTGGCCTCCGGGTACTTCATTTACGGCTCCTCCTCTGTAATGGTTTATACCACGGGCAGGGGGGTGCACGGATTTACCCTGGATCCCAGTGTAGGAGAGTTCCTGCTTTCTCATCCCGATATCCAGACTCCGGAGCAAGGCGAAATTTATTCCGTAAACGAGGCCTACTGGCATTACTGGGACGGGGTTACCCAGCGAGCAGTATCCGTGTTCAAGGACCCCAACAGCGAGTTGGGTCGGCTCTACTCCCTGCGCTATATCGGATCCCTTGTGGCTGATTTCCATCGCAATCTTCTATATGGAGGCATTTTTATGTATCCCACCGATTATAGGGATCCCAGCAATCCCAGGGGCAAGCTGCGGCTGCTCTTCGAGGCTGCTCCCCTGGCCTTGGTGGCC
>CAYSPQ010000011.1:0-13911 GCA_964432965.1 uncultured Desulfohalobiaceae bacterium | reverse complement strand
CCTTGTCCACGGAGCACAAGCGTTTTTTCCGCTTGCGGGCAGCCTCGAAGGCCACCTTGGCGATCCGCTCAATTTCTTGCTCGCTATAGCGCATGGTATTCGCGGCGCTCCTCTGGCCGTCAGCGAGGAATTCTCTGCCTTTGGGCTCGCTGAAATAGATTCCTCCGGTCAACTCTCTGACCACCAGCAGATCCAGATTCTGTCCGACAACTTCCGGCCGAAGAGAGGAAAAGTGCTCCAGCCCCTGGAACACCACCGCAGGACGCAAGTTGGCAAAGAGCCCCAGCTCCTTCCGGATTTGTAGCAGGCCCTTTTCCGGCTTTTTCTCCGAGGGCAGATCCTCCCAGCGCGGGCCTCCCACTGCGCCGAGAAGGACTGCTTCGCTCTCCCGGCAGGCCTGGAGTGTTTCCCGGGGCAGAGGCTCGCCGGTTTCCTCTATCGCCGCTCCGCCGATCAACTTTTCCTGCAAAAGGAATTCGTGCCCGTATCGTTCCTGCAGGGCTTGCAGAATCTTTCTCGCCTGCTGCGTCACTTCCACCCCTATGCCGTCACCCGGCAGAATGCACAAGCGCTTTTGCATAACTCCTCCTTTGCCCTGCGGGATTTGTCGATTTACGCCCCGCTCTGCAACCGATGGCGAACATAGGGAATAAGGCCCCCGGATTCCAGTATATGCCGCATGAACTCCGGAAGCGGCCTCACATGAATGGCCTCCCCGGAAGTCAGGTTCTGGATGCTACCCTCGAGCGCATCCAGATACAGCTCGTTTCCTTCTGATATGTCTTCTATTTTATCTCCCACTTCCATAAGAACAAGCCCCATATTGAATCCGTTGCGATAAAATATACGGGCGAAGCTGTGGGCTATGACCGCAGGTATTCCCGCCCCCAAAAGCGCAAGAGGGGCGTGCTCCCGCGAAGAGCCGCAACCGAAGTTGGGCCCGGCCACCACAATGTCCCCTTGCTCAACGCTCTCCGGCCATTGAGGGGAAAGGCCGGACAGGCAGTATTTGCCCAGTTCCTGCGGATCCGTGCTCACCAGGTACCTGGACGGAATTATCGCGTCAGTGTCGATGTGCGCCCCGACCTTGCGGGCCTTGCCTCTAAATTGCATTTTCGGGTCTCCTGATTGCCTTTCCAGGCTCCTTTTATGGCTTGATCCACTTGGCAGGAACCATCCCTGCCACTATAAATCCATATCCCGCGGAGAGCGGATCTCTCCGGCAACAGCGCTGGCCGCGGCAACTGCCGGACCACAAAGATAGACCTCGCTTTCCGGGCTGCCCATTCGTCCCTTGAAGTTGCGGTTCGTGGTGGCCAAGCATCTTTCCCCTCCGGCCAGGATACCCATGTGGCCACCCAGGCAGGGACCGCAGGTGGGCGGACCGATAACCGCTCCCGCCCGGCTGAACTCCTCCAGCAGGCCCTCCCGCTGAGCGGCCTGGTATACTCCGGGAGTGGCGGGAAGAACTATAAGGCGAAGATGGGAAGGAACGCTTCTGCCCCTCAATATTTGTGCCGCTTGACGCAAATCGCTGATTCGCCCGTTAGTGCAGGAGCCGATGACCACCTGATCCAGATGCAAACCCTGGACCTGCTCCACCGGCACGGAGTTCTCCGGCAAATGGGGCTGGGCAACCTGGGGACCTATTTGGGAAACATCCATGTCCAGCTCCTGCTCGTACTCCGCATCCGGGTCGGGCAGCAGCGGACCACCGTCCTTGCCACCCCAGGAACGTATCTCCTCCAGTATCTTTTCTTCCACGGGGAAAAGGCCCACTTTGCCTCCGGCCTCGATAGCCATGTTGGCCACGGTCATCCTGGCCTCCGCACCAAGGTGCTCCAGAGCAGGGCCGGAGAACTCCAGGGCCTTGTACAGGGCTCCATCCACTCCGATCCGGCTGATCAGGTTAAGTACAATGTCCTTGCCGCCCACATAGGGCCCTGGCTCTCCGCGAAGGTGGACTCGTATACTGGGCGGCACTTTGAACCAGGTTTCACCCAGGACCATGGCAGCGGCTACATCCGTGCTACCCAGTCCTGTGGCGAAAGCTCCCAACCCACCATAGGTGCAGGTATGACTGTCCGCGCCTACCACCAGATCGCCAGGCCCTACAAGACCCAGCTCCGGTAGGAGGGCATGCTCCACCCCGGAGCTGCCACCTTCGTAGTAGTGGGTTATTCCGAACTTGCGGGCGAATTCACGCACCCTTTTCACTTGCTCCGCGGAATCGATATCCTTGTTCGGGGTAAAATGATCGCTTACCAGCACCACTTTCTCCGGATCGAAGACTTTCTCCGCTCCCATACTGTAGAAGGACTCAATTGCCAGGGGCGCGGTTATGTCGTTGGCCAGGACCAGGCTTACGCTGCAGCGAACTATCTGACCCGGAGCCTCTACCTTTTCCCCGGTGTGGGCTTGCAGGAGCTTGCAGGCTAGATTGTGTCCCATGCGGTTTTTTCCTCCTTGCGCGTCAACCGGTTCAGGGCGTTTATATAGGCCTTGGCGCTGGCCACAATGATATCCGGATCGGAGCCTCTACCGATTGCGGTCATCTGATCCTGTTCTATTTTCACGGTTACTTCGCCCTGGGCATCCGTACCTCCGGTTATGGAGCTAACGGAAAAATCGAGCAGATTCGGCTTCTTCCCCACTAGGCGATCAATGGCATTGAACACGGAATCCACGGGGCCCACTCCGAACTCCGCGGTTTGCTCTTCCTCATCCTTGACCTGCATCTGCAGGGTAGCAGTGGGTATGGCCATATTCCCGGACAAGGAGCTCAAATAGAGCAGGCGGTAACTGTCCGGAATTCGGAATATCTCCTCCAGGACTAGAGACTCCAGGTCCTCCACATATACTTGTTTCTTCTTGTCCGCAAGCCTTTTCACCGCTTCGAATACTTGGCTGTGCTGCTCTTCGCTCAGCCGGTATCCGAGCTGTTCCAGCTGCTTCTTGCAGGCATGCTTGCCGGAATGCTTGCCCAGAACCATCTCCGAGGGCGGTCGACCGATGCTCTCCGGGGTCATTATCTCGTAGGTCTGTCTGTTCATCAGCATGCCGTGCTGATGCACACCAGCTTCGTGAGAGAAGGCATTCCCCCCGATGACCGCCTTGTAGGCGGGGATGGGCTGGCCGATGATCAGGGAGAGCAGCCTGCAGGTGGGATAGATCTGTTCCGTGTCGATCCCTGTCTGCAGCTCATAGGCATCCTGGCGCACCCGAATGGCCATCACGGCCTCCTCCAATGCAGCATTTCCCGCCCGTTCGCCTATGCCGCTCACTGTCACCTCCATCTGCCTGGCCCCTGCCCTTACTGCGGAAAGAGTGTTGGCCACAGCCAGACCCAGATCATTGTGGCAGTGCACGCTGAGCACGGCCTGATTAAGATTGGGTACCTGTTCCCGGAGATAGTGCACCAGTTCGGATATCTCGTGAGGCTGCACATAACCCACGGTATCGGGGACGTTCACCGTGGTGGCCCCATGGGAAATAGCCGTCTGCACCGCTTGGGCCAGAAACTGGCGATCCGTGCGGGAAGCGTCCTCCGCGGAGAACTCCACTTGCGAGGTATAGCCAGCGGCGTACTGCACTATGTGGGCTATAGTGTCCAGAACCTGCTGCTCGTTCATCTCCAGCTTGTACTGCATATGGATTCGCGAAGTGGCCAGAAAAACATGGATCCTCGGTTTCCGGGCATGCTTGATCGCCTCCCAGGTCCGGTCCACATCCCTGGTCGTGGCCCGGGAAAGCCCCACCACCTGAGCATGCTCCACTACTTGGCTTATCTGGCTCACTGCCTCAAAATCCCCCTGACTCGAGGAGGGAAACCCCGCCTCGATCGCGTCCACCCCAAGCCTGTCCAGCTGTCTGGCCATGCGCGTCTTTTCCTCTGTATTCATTGTCGCGCCGGGGGACTGCTCTCCGTCGCGGAGGGTAGTATCCAGGACAAAAACACGATCTGACATATTACCTCCTTTCCGGTAAAAGCTGTGGTTACATCTGCTCCCCTGGACGAGACCGAGAATATGCGAGAAATTTCTCCGGAATAGGAGAAGGGGATAGGTCCGTATCCAGGAGGACAGGGTCTGATCAGGGATTGTTAAGTGGGTAGTATTTCATCACGAGGGCTTACGGGTGGAAAGCCCCCGTAGTAGAGATCTATGCTCCGAACGGCTGAGATAAGTGTATATCGGGCCGGAGAGGAGATAGGCGAGAAAAAAGAGAAAAGCCACCAGCTGTGGCTCGACAACCACCAGCACGATAGCGAAAGCCACTCCCAGAGAGGCGGTAAAGGGATGCAGCCTTACGAATTCCAGATCCTTAAAGGAGATGTAGCGCACGTTGCTTACCATGAGCAAGGAAACAACGAAAAGCAGGGCCAGGGCAAAGGGTCCCAGAAAAGATTCCGCTATCTGGGAGGGCAAGTATGCAGAGAACAATACCAGAGTGGCCAGCAGACATGCAGCCGCGGGAGCTGGCAGCCCGATAAAATATTTCTTGCTCTGTTGGGTTCCGCGAAGGGTATGCACGTTGAAGCGAGCCAGACGCAACGCCCCGCAAGCCAAGAACAAAAAGGAGATGGCCATTCCCAGCCTACCGAAATCCTGTGTTTGCCACAGATAGATCAAGATGGCCGGGGTGACCCCGAAAGCAACCAGATCGGCCAGGGAATCCATATGGATTCCGAACTCGGACCCAGCCTTGGTTATCCTGGCCACCTTACCATCCAGGCCGTCAAAAAGGCCGCTGACCAGAATGGCTACCGCCGCGAGGCCAAAACGAGCATCCACGGCCCAGACAATGGCCAGGAAGGCTGCCAGAAGGCTGCCCAGGGTAAAGAGATTGGGTAGGATGTACAGCCCCTTGTGCCGCACACCGTTACTATCTGCTTGTTTTTTGGGCATGATTTTCTTTTATAGATTCAATCCAGGCTTGTATCTCAATTATAGCAGCAACTCAGCTCAGTTGCTGGGCGCCGGATACCGGCTTCACTCTTCCCGGAATCTGGCTATAATACTCTGACCAGCCAGCACGGTTTCTTTGCTATAAACTACTATTTCATAACTTTGCGGCAGATAAAGGTCAACCCTGGAGCCGAACTGGATCATGCCCAGACGCTCTCCTTTTTCCAATCTCGCCTCTTTTTCAGCCCAGCAAAGAATCCTCCTGGCCAATCCGCCGCATATCTGAACCAGGGTCCAGGCTTCCCCTTTCACATCCCTTAGATGGAGAAAATGGCGCTCGTTTTCCTCCGCCGCCTTTTCCCGGAAAGCGCCCCGAAAGCTACCCGGAACATACCGGGTCTCCTCCACCGTGGCCGAGACAGGGGCCCGATTGACGTGCACGTTGAACACATGCATGAAGATGCCTATTCGGTTTTTCACCTGACCGTCGAAGGGATCTTCTTGACGGTCCACCACCACAACCTTGCCGTCAGCAGGCGCGACGATCTCCTCGGGCTCCTGGGGAACGATTCTCTCTGGATCGCGAAAGAACTGCAATCCGAAAAGCGTGGCTGCTAGAAAGACCATAGTCAAAAGGACCCACCCCAGGATCGCGCACACCAGGGTGACCCAAGCGGCGGTCAGAACCAGGGGCAGCCCTTCCCGGCGAAGGGGGATGTTGCCTTGGTGAAAGCACATAGAGCCTCTTTCCTTGCTTGAGAAGTCGCCTTTATTGTGGTCTGTACTCACTCGGATCCACTCCTGTCTTGCGCAAGATCTTTTGCAGGGCCACGCGGCTAAGCCCGGCCAGCTTGGCTGCTCGGGAGACATTGCCCTGGGTCATTTGCAGCAGATCGTGCGCGTATTCCGCGCTGAATCTATGCAGCACACGGTCCTTGGCTTGGCTGTAGGGCTCCACAGCTGAGCCCTTGATATGATTGTCCCTGGTTTGCGCCTTTTGCACCTGACCGTCTACTGCACCTATCTCGCGCTCGGTAACCTCCGCATTGCCGCTGAAGACGATCACCCTGCGCACCAGATTCTGAAGCTCCCGCACATTCCCGGGCCAGGGCCTTTGCATGAGCATGTCCATGGCTGCAGGGGAGAACTGCTTGTATTCCACCCCGAGCTCGGAACAAACTTGCCGGGAAAAGTGGTCCGCGAGCAGGGGTATGTCCTCCTTTATCTCCTCTAGCCTGGGAGTGCGGATGGTGACCACGTTCAGCCTATAGTAGAGATCCTCCCTAAAGCTCTTGTCGGTGAGCTTTTCCTCCAGGTCCTGATTGGTGGTGGAGAGGATGCGCGCATCAACCTGTACATTCCTGTTTCCCCCCAGAGGACGTATCTCCTGTTCCTGCAGGGCCCGCAAGAGCTTGGTCTGCACCGAGACCGGGATGTCGCCGATCTCGTCCAGAAGCAGGCTGGAGCCGTGGGCCTGCTCGAACAGACCCTTCTGGTCCTGCGTCGCGCCGGTAAAGGCCCCCCTCTTGTGCCCGAAGAGCTCGCTTTCCAGAAGATGCTCCGGAATAGCCGGGCAATTGGCTGTAATCATACTCCGCCTGCCCCGTTTGCTCAAGTCATGGACCGCCCTGGCCACCAACTCCTTGCCCGTGCCGCTTTCCCCGCGTATCAGGACAGCGTAGTCCGTATGCGCAAGGGAACGGATGCTGTCGAACAGGCTGCGCATAACTTCGGATTGGCCCACCAAGCTGGCAAAGCCGGATTTTTCGGAGATGTGCCGGCGCAGGTTCAAATTTTCCCGGATCAGCTGACTCCTTTCCAGGCCCTTGCGCAATAGTTTGAGCATGTCCTCCATCTCGAAGGGCTTGGTGATAAAATCGTAGGCTCCTCTTTTCATGGATTGCACTGCGATCTCGATACTGCCGTAGGCAGTCATCATGATCACCGTTATCCAGGGATCCAGCTCCTTGATCCTCTCCAGAAGATCCAGGCCGTCCACATCCGGCATGCGGATATCCAAAAGCACCAAGTCGTGGCTTTTCTCCTGCAACATGCGCAGGGCCTTGCGGGGATCGGAGCATATATCCACCTCCACCTCGGTCAGCTCCAGGCTGAGCAACCTCTGCAGTCCCTGTAGCATGTCCCTTTCGTCGTCTATAATCAACAATCGCTGCTCGGGCATACTATCCCTCTTCCGGGCCTTCGCCCCAGGGCAAAACAATGTTGAACCTGGTCCAACACCCTTCCTCGCTCTCCAGGGTGATCTCCCCTCCGTGAGCCTGGACGATTCCGTAGCTCACGGAAAGGCCCAAGCCGGTACCCTCCCCGGTGCTCTTGGTGCTAAAGAAGGGATCGAAGATCCGGTTGCGAATATCCGGATCTATACCACTGCCGTTATCCCAAATGGAAATCCACAATTCGCGCCTTTCCCTTTCCTGGCCCGAGGCGATCTCGATGCGACCGCCGGGGGAGGTTTCCTGCAGGGCGTTCATCAAAAGATTGACCAGCACCTGCTTGATCTTGTCCTCGTTCAGGCTTATCTGCGGCAACTCCGGATCCAGGTCCAATAGCAGCTCCACTTCGTTCTTTTTCAGCTTGTGCCTGAACATCTGCCTTACTTCCTCGATTATCTGGTTGGGCTGGACAAGTCGCTTCTCGTCCTCCCGCCCGCGGGAGAACTGCAAGAGATCGGTGACAATGTTCTTGCAGTTCAGGGTCTGCCTCTCTATTACCGCCAGATCCTCCTCTCCCTGAGACAAGCCGGACAGCTGCCTCTTGAGCAGATCCACATAACAAAGGATTATGCTCAAGGGATTGTTGATCTCGTGTGCCACCCCGGAAGCCAACTGGCCCAGGGCCACGAGCTTCTCCGTTTGCTGGATCTTTTGCTCCACTTTCTTCTGTTCGGAAATCTCCCGGGCATAACGGATAATGCTTTCCACCTCCCCGCTCTCGGACAGGACGGGATAGAAATGCACCAGGAATATTTCGCCCGTGGGACACCTAAGCTCTTCGCTCCTGGCCTCCGCGTTTTCCACCACCCGGGGCAGGAGGCAGCCGGGACAAACCTCGAACAACCCGGCATGCACCTCATAGCAGGGCCTGCCCTCTATGTCCTCGAACTCCACACTGTAGCGGCGCAGATATGCCTGGTTGACCATCTTGATCCTGAACTCCCGGTCCAAGAGCAGAAGCTGATCCGTAATCCCATCGAACACCGTCTGCAGGAGTTCCTTGTTTTGGGCCAGCCGCTGCAGATCCCTCAAGCTCTCCACTGCAATGCCCACCTGTCTTCCCACGGAAAGCAAAAGCTCCCTCTGCTCGTAGCTCACTATCTCGTCTTCCAGACCGACAAAGCTGAGCACTCCCAGCACCCTGCCGCGACAGGACATGGGCACGTTCAGGCAGCTGAAGGAATGCTCCCGGTCCGTGCTCAAATTGCCGGAAAGTGCCCTACTGATGGAGAGGGCAACTTGCTGCTCTTCCTGATCCTCTTCCTGTTCGCAGTTTTCTCTTGTATAAGCAAAATGGGGCAACTGGGGTGCATTTTCCTGGTATTGCAGCTGTAGCTGGTTCTCGCCCTCCCCGTACAGATATACTCCCCCGCCTTCGGCAGGTATCAGCTCCAGGCTGTGCCGCAGCACTCTGCGCCAGACCTCCTCCATTCCCTCTGTCTGAGTGGTCAGCTCCGAAATGCGGTTCAGGGTCTGAAGCTCCTTGTCCCTGGCCTTTACCTGTTCCTGGAGCAAACGCTCCGACTCCCGCAGGGCCTTTGTCCTTTCCTCCACCTTATGCTCCAGGGTCTGGGCGTAATCCTGCAGCTCCTGCTGCGTTCTCTGCAGATGCTCGGACATGATGACTGCTGCCTCGTTCAGCTCATCCAGCTCATCCCTGGCCGCCCTTTCCTCCGGAGGGGGCAAAAATTCCTCCTTGCGTCCTCGGAAATGTTGCTCCCCAGTGCCCCGCCTTTCTTCACTGGAGGCCGGCTTGGGCAGAAAATCCTCCAGGCTCTTTTCCGCCACATTCTCCTTGAACAAGTTCAGCACCGAGCGCATGTTGCTCACCACCACCCTGTTGAAGATCACTGCCACGGAAAGGAAAAAGAGGAGAAAGCCTGCGAACATGACAAAAAATACGGATGTGGCCCTTTGCTCGATCTCGCCCAGCGCATCCTGCACCGGCACCCCAGCGGCAACTACTCCAGCCAAATCCCCCGGGCTGTTTCCGAAACCGCCCTCCGTGCCGTAGCGCTGGACAAGCTCCTGTGGAGCATCCGCCGGATCCCCGTGACAGCTCATGCAGGACTCATCGAAATAGACCGGCTTAAAGCGCATGAACTGCTCTTCTTCACCCACCTGTATTATCCCCTGCCAGTTCTGCTTCTCCTCGTGCTCCCGGAAGCGCTCCATCATGGCTCTTTCCATTTCGTTCGCCTCGGACTCCGGATTTCGGGCGTTCACTGCTACTCGCCTGTATCGATACTGGGGCAACTCCCGGTTGAATCTTTCCATCACCTCGTGACCCACATAGGAGGTGGACATGGCCTCCAGCAGGAAGAAGTCGCTTCCGAACTCCTCGTACATACGAGGCCTTAGGTCTTCGCGCACATATTCCCGACTGGATTCCACCGCGGTCATGACCATCTGGGTCTTTTCGTAGGCATGTTCTTCCAGCTGGCTCTTTTCCAGGTGATATATCAGGAAGGCCCCACTCAGGCAGACAACCAACAAGACCAAGGCCGCGCCCAGGAGGAATTTGCCGCGAAATCCCAGAAAATCCTGAAAAGCTGGCCTTTTGGGTTTTACCCCTTCTTCCCTTCTAGCCCTTTCTTCAGTCATGCAAACCCCTACCGCCTTTTTTGGACTGCCTCCTTTGCTATTTCTGAACATAGCAAGGAACTGACCAATTCCTTCTTTTTCCCAAGGGAACAGAAAAAAAGCAGGCACGCATAAGTAAAGCGATCTTCCTGATACCGTTCTGCTAGCACACCCTTAACCGAGACTGCAACCTTGAGTTATCAGACAGGCGTTAACCTTGGTTTACAATTCACTGCCAGCCACTAATACGCTTGAGCCTCACATGTAACGCAACCCACTGAAATATTTTAAGTTATTTGCACCAGACACCCATTGTGGAAAGTGGCATATCTCTTGCTCATAGTGCTTTGATCAACTTTAGCCAAGCAATATCACGCTTCCCCGAGAGAGCCCGAGAAGGAGCTCTCCTGCCCTATTCCGGGCTTTTCGGGTTGTTATGCGGCCTGCACCGGATGGGGCAATTCAGATTGTCAACTCCATCTGCAAAAGCAGGGAAACGCAAAGAGAAGAATCAAGCCGTTCTGGCCATGATTGTCTGGGGGTCTGTTCAGCCCTGATATCAGAAATGAAGCAATCATTTAAAAACTAAAGGAGGTTTAGCCGATCATGACTCAGGAACGAGAAAAAAAGGGAGTGGTAAACTGGTTTAGGGAAGTGGACTGGAGTGTGGCCTATCGCACAGAGGACTGGGTCGCGGTCTGGATCGGGCTCTTTCTGCTTGCTCTGTGCATCTTTCACCTGCTCCCCTTCGTGCAACTGCCTCAAGCCTGGGGCGGAGAAGTGGGCCCGGTAAGCGAAACCTGGCCCACTTACGGCATTCTGGGCCTGCTGGGTACCATAGTATTTGTCTACATCATTAACGCTGTGGGCCTATACTTCCAAAATGAAGAGATAAAGAAGTACTCCGTAGGCTATATCGGAGTTATTCTCCTGGCCATGCTTGCCTATTTCATAGGCAGCCACGACTACCTTGCCCACTACGGCTTCAATGAGGTCATCTGGGCTCTGGTTCTGGGACTTCTTGTGAGCAACTTCTTTACCAAGCTGGCCCCGGCAGGAGGAGCCATCCGCTACGCCGCCCGCACCGAGCAGTACATCAAGACCGGCCTGGTGCTTCTGGGCGCACGCATCATGTTCGACCAACTGCTCCTTCTGGGAGCCTACGGACTGGGTATAGCCTGGACCGTCACCCCCATCGTCATCATCTTCATGTTCTGGTTCGCCCTGCGCGTACTCAAGATGTACGAGGACAAGGAATTCGCCATCACCGTGGCCTCGGCCACGTCAGTCTGCGGAGTCTCCGCTGCCATCGCCGCGGGCACAGCTGCCAAGGCCAAGAAGGAGCACATCAGCGTGGCCATCGGCGTGACCCTCATCTTCACTGTTATCATGATGGTGGTCATGCCTGCGGCAATCGCTGCCGGTGGCATGAACGTCCACGTGGGAGCGGCCTGGATAGGCGGAACCATCGACTCCACCGGAGCGGTCGTGGCAGCCGGAGCCATGCTGGGCGAGGAGGCCATGGAGATCGCCGCGGTGATCAAGATGATCCAGAACGTAATGATCGGGCTCCTCGCCTTCCTGGTGGCAGTATTCTGGGTCCTGGTCTATGAGCGCGGACAGCGCGACACTTCCGAGCTGCACAGCGCGCCCCTGGAGATATGGATCCGCCTGCCCAAGTTCGTGCTGGGCTTTGTCTTCGCCTCCCTGGTCTTCACCTTCCTCCTCTCCGGGGAGTACCGCGAGCATGCCCTGGATCTGGCCAACAACTGGCGCGGCCTCTTCTTCGTGCTGGCCTTCGTCAGCATCGGGCTGGAATCCAACTTCAAGGAGATGGCCAGAGTTCTGGAAGGCGGCAAGCCATTGATTCTTTACGTCGTTGGCCAGTCCCTGAACCTGCTCTTGACCCTGATAGCCGCCTACATCCTGTTCAGCGGCTACTTCCTGCCACCTGTATACTAGGCAACCCAGACCGTACTAACAGGGCGGAAGCGGTTTCTGCTTCCGCCCTGTAAACAAAAAACCAATAACACCAGTGAATTAAAAATATCCTCCCTCTTGATCTTTGACAGACAAAAAGAAAAAAGGCTAAAATAAAAAAAATTTCAAACTTGACTGAAACATGTTCAATAAAGAGCTGAACAAGAAGTACCGCCTGATCGCGGATGAGGAAAGAAGCTTCATCCGCTCGGTGGTCATCTACATGCGGGCCAAAATGGGCCACCCCTTTTGGCATTGGCTCATCCCCTTCAAAGCCGTTTTTGAGATAATTGCCACCCGGCGCATGGTGGATGAATACTCCAAGAACGTGATGTACGTGAAGCAATTGGCTTTGGATTCCGCCTTTCATTTGAATCAAGACCAAGACAGGTCGGCTCTGGAGCAGGACATGGAGAGAAGAATTCAGAGCTGGCTGGAAAATCTACAGCTCTATACAGATTCCATTTTCCAAAAGCAAAGAGAATTGGCTCGCGTGCTTCTCGAGCATTACGACAGACTGCTGAAATCGGATGGCAAAAGCTACCAAGAACTGGTCAAGCACGCCTATCAAAGCTCCACGGAATACGAGACCTTTCTGCACAAGATCTCCCAGCAGGAGCTGAAGATAGACGATGAGGTCTTCCAGATTGCCAGCGGGCAAGTGGAGAGCTCGCAGAAGCTGGAAGAGAACATGCGGCTGAAGCAGGAATCCTTGCGACAGAACAGGGAGCGGGACGTACAAAGGGTTTTCTTCAAATAGAGGGGAGATCTTCTTGAAGGACGATCTGGACAGAAAATACAAGATAATCCTGGAAAAGGAGGAAAAGCTCTCCAAGTCCGTAGCCTTTGAATCCATAGAACGGCCGGAGGTAAGTGCTTGGATGATCATCGCCCCTTTGTACATGATCTATTGGATGCACCGAATGCAAAAGTTCAAGCGCTCTGTCCAGGCCTTTTCCCAGAACTTCCTGATGACCAAGAAATGGGCCCTGGAAGGGGCCTACGAAATGATTCAAAAGGGGATATCCAGACAGGAGATGCTCGAGCGCTTTGAGCAGCAGTCCTCGGATTTCGCCAATACCGAGGAGCTGCGACAACATTTGCTGCTGGAGATCGACCTCCTGCTAGAGCACTATGGCAAGCTATTGAGAGCGCAAGGTGGATCATACCCCCAACTTCTGAGCCATGCCTACGGAACGCGCAAGAAGTACGAGGACTTCGTTGACAGGCTGCAGGAAGCGGAAAGACGCGTAAGCCGGACTGCAATCAGGGAGTTGCAGGAAGTGGAGGTGGACAGCGCCGCGGAGATAGCCTCCAACATGGAAGAGGCGACGGAGAGATTGCGCAAGAAGGATGCAGCCGAGATCTTTGCTCGCGACCCTGCCCAAGCAAGTGTTTAGAGAAGTGGACAATGGCAGGTAGTCGGTATTTAAGGTCAAAGGCACAACGTGAAGAGCACAGGGACAGACTTAACCACTTACAACCCTAAAACCTAAAACTTACAACTGACAACTAATAACAAAACTTAGCAGACAAAAACTAAAAAGGAGTGAGTCCTATGTCCAAAGAATCCGCAAAAAACTTTGTGCAAAGAGTCAAGGAGGATGAGGAGTTCTCCCAGCGATGCGCCAACTGCAGCGACGTGGACGAGACCCTGAACCTGGCCAAGCAGGAAGGTTACGAGTTCACCGAAGAGGAAATCAAGCAGGCCAAGGAAGAGGAGCCCGGAACCGAGGCGGACAACATAGCCGTGCGAGTATTGAACAAGTGCCTCTTCCCTCCGCACAGATGCGACTAGCCCCGCATCTGCCTTGGCGGCTTTCTGGACTCAGCTACCAGGGGCTGCGCTGCGCGCGGCCCCTGTTTTTGTTATGTGGAAAAAACCGCAGCTAATTCTTTTCCTCTGTTAAGGAGTGATCCATGCGTATCGCCATCCTGCTGCTCACCGCCCTTATGCTGGCAGCATCCGGCAGCGCCTACTCCAATCCCGTGTGCGAGGTGGACAGGGCAAGCGCGCGCGAGGATGTAAAACAGCACCTAAAGGATGACTATTCCGCCAGGTTCACCGTGCTTAAGCCCCTGATAAAGCATCAGATGCAGGCCTACGAAAAAATATGTCGACTGCCGGGGGGAGAGGAGAGCAACCAGGTCCTGCAGGAGCTGAAAAAGGAGGAATACCCGGACTTCACCGCAATTCTCACCCGCTA
>CAYSPQ010000010.1:14345-14589 GCA_964432965.1 uncultured Desulfohalobiaceae bacterium | reverse complement strand
AGCCTGTTCCAGAGTATGGGCTGGAACAACGACAGGTCCATGCCGATGGTAAATCTGGGGAGCAGGGTAGTAGTCGTCGCGCTTATAGCCGCTTATTTATCCGTCCCCCTGGCCTTTCTATGGCTAGGCCTGTAAGTAACCAGGTATCAGCTTGAATTATTCCTGCACTGTCCGAAAGAGCAGGGCCCTTGTCTGCTTCCAATCAGGAGGTTGAGAGTATGCAACTTTCCGGCAATGTTCCCGC
>CAYSPQ010000010.1:0-14335 GCA_964432965.1 uncultured Desulfohalobiaceae bacterium | reverse complement strand
CCACAAAATAGACGGATTGAAGCTGGTTAGTCCGGCCAACAAGCGAAAATACAATGTTATCGTTGTGGGGACCGGCCTGGCCGGTGCCTCGGCTTCAGCCTCCCTGGCCGAGCTGGGATACAACGTAATGGCCTTTTGCTACCAGGAAAGCCCCAGGCGGGCGCACAGCATAGGGGCCCAGGGCGGGATCAATGCGGCCAAGAACTACCAGAACGACGGGGACAGCATTTATCGGCTCTTCTATGACACCATAAAGGGAGGGGATTTTCGTTCCCGCGAGGCAAACGTTTATCGCCTGGCCCAATTAAGCACTGCCATAATCGATCTCTGTGTGGCCCAGGGGATTCCCTTTACTCGCGAATACGGGGGTCTGCTGGCCAACCGCTCCTTCGGGGGCACCCAGGTGGCCCGAACTTTCTATTCCCGCGGCCAGACCGGGCAGCAGCTTCTGTTGGGGGCGTATCAGGCCATGATGCGCCAGGTGCAGGAGGGCAGGGTTTCCGTCTACGGCAGGCGGGAAATGGTGGATCTGGTTCTGGTGGACGGCCAAGCCAAGGGTATTGTGGCCAGGAACCTGCGCACCGGGGATCTGGAGTCCTATGCAGCGGATGCGGTTGTTCTTGCCTCCGGAGGCTATTCCACTGTCTTCAATCTTTCCACCAATGCTGTGGGTAGTAATTCCGGAGCTGTAATGCGCGCCTACCGCCGTGGGGCCTATTTGGCCAATCCTTGCTTCACCCAGATTCATCCAACCTGCATCCCCTATTCCGGCAAATTCCAATCCAAGCTGACCCTGATGTCCGAATCGCTGCGCAACGACGCCCGGGTCTGGGTGCCCAAAAACAAGGGGGAAACCCGAGAGCCAGGAGAGATTCCCGAGCAGGACAGGGATTATTTCCTGGAGCGCAAGTACCCCAGCTTCGGTAACCTGTCTCCGCGGGATATCGCCTCTCGTGCGGCAAAAGAAGTGTGCGACGAGGGTCGAGGGGTGGGTTCCACTGGTTATGCGGTGTACCTGGATTTCGAGGACGCCTTTCGACGCCTGGGTCACCAGGTCATGGAGGAGCGCTACGGGAATCTCTTCGACATGTACCAACTGATAACCGGAGAGGATGTGCGCGTGCAGCAGCGCATGCGCATTTATCCCTCGCCGCACTATACCATGGGCGGTCTCTGGGTGGATTACAATCTGCAGAGCAATATCCCTGGGCTTTTCGTGCTGGGAGAGGCCAACTTCTCCGACCACGGGGCCAACCGTCTGGGGGCAAGCGCCCTGATGCAGGGCCTGGCGGATGGATACTTCATCATCCCCTACACAATCGGGGATTATCTGGCTCGCACCGTTCCGGGACAGGTGAGCACGGCAAATCAGGAATTCTCCCGCTGCAGGGAATCCATTAATGAGCGTATCCAGAGCCTCTTGGGCAGAAAGGGAAGCAAGACCCCCCATGAGCTGCGGATCGAGCTGGGGGACACCATGTGGGATAACGCCGGGATGAGCCGCAGCGAAGCGAGCCTGAAACACGCCATGTCCAGAATAGAGGAAATAAGGGAGCAGTTCTGGAATAACCTCTATGTGCCCGGCACGGACGGGGATCTGAACCAGCAACTGGAACAGGCCTGGCGCATGGCCGAATCCATCGATTTCGCCCGGGTGATGGTCCGGGACGCGCTGTATAGGGATGAGTCCTGCGGAGGTCACTTCCGCGTGGAGCATCAGACCGAGGAGGGCGAAGCCCTGCGCAACGACAGGGATTTCTGCCATGTGGCCGCCTGGGAGTATCAGGGGGCAGAGGCGGAGCCCCTTCTGCACACCGAGCCGCTGGAGTTCGAGGAGATAGCCCCAAGCACAAGGAGCTATAAGTAATGGAGTTCAAGCTAAAGGTTTGGCGACAGAATGGCCCCGGGGAAAAAGGGCGGCTTGTTCAATATCAGGCCAGCAACATCCAGGGCGATATGTCCATTCTGGAGATGCTGGATCAGGTGAACGAGGACTTGCTGCAAAAGGGGGAGGAACCCATCGCCTTCGAGAGTGATTGCCGCGAAGGTATTTGCGGCATGTGCGGACTGGCTATTGACGGGATTCCCCACGGTGCACAGGACAGAACCACCACTTGCGAGTTGCGCATGCGCCATTTCCGGGACGGGCAGACCATAGTAATCGAGCCCATGCGCTCCGGGGCTTATCCGGTGATCAAGGATCTGATCGTGGATCGCACCAGCCTGGACCGGATCATTCAGCACTGGGGCTATATTTCCACCCGCGTCGGCGGTTCTCCCGAGGCCAACAACATTCTGGTGCCCAAGCAGGACCAGGAAGAGGCCATGGACGCAGCGGAGTGCATAGGATGCGGGGCCTGTGCGGCAGCCTGCCCCAACTCCTCCATCATGCTTTTTGTGGCGGGCAAGGTCTCCCATCTGGCCCTTCTGCCCCAGGGAGCCCCCGAAGCAGCGCAAAGAGTGAGACAGATGCAGCAGGCGGCGGAAAAGGAAGGTTTCGGGGCCTGTTCCAACCACTACGAATGCCAGGCAGTATGCCCCAAGGGAATAGACGTGAAGTTCATATCCAGGATGAACCGGGAATTCCTCAAGGCTGTGCCTCGCAAACAGGAATGAGCTTTTTTTGGGACAGCATGGTTGCCCCTTTTTTACCCTCCCGCGAAGGATCCAGCTTCCGCTTTGCTTCCAAAGCTCCACCAATAGAATCAAATGTTGCAATTGCCTGTTGCTAACCACTCCTCAACTAAGCTAGAATATTTTTATGTTCATTTCCTACATCAATAGTTTGCGCAGGATCAAGTGCGGCTACTTTTCCCTTGTGATGCGATCCCTGGGAACCGTTGCCCTGCTGCTGGCTCTGGCTGGCCTGTTCTTTTACGGCTACGGTGTTGCTGCCCAGGATCCCTCCGAGGACTCCGTCAGTGCCCTGCAAGTGCGGATAGACGGCAGCATTAGCCCGGCAACTGCGGATATGCTGCAGTCCGCTATTGAAGAGGCTAGGGTGGAAGGATACGATGTCCTGCTGATCAGCCTGGATACTCCCGGAGGACTTGGACAGAGCATGCGGGAGATGGTGCGCATGATTCTCAATTCCGAGGTGCCGGTGGCCATCTGGGTCGGACCCCCTGGAGCTCAGGCTGCTTCCGCCGGCGCCTTCCTGGTGGCCGGATCCTCTGTTGCCGCCATGAGCCCGCAGACCAGCATAGGAGCCGCCTCCCCGGTGGCCATGGGAGACGATGAAGAAATGCCCGAAACCCAGGCCAAAAAGATAGAGGAGGATTTCGTCAGTCTTATCCGGGGCATGGCAGAGGAAAAGGGCCGTAATGTGGATTGGTACGAAAGGGCCGTTCGGGAGGCGGACAGCCTCTCCTCCTCCGAGGCGGTGGAAATGAATGTGGTGGAGATGCTGGCGGATTCACCGCAGGATTTCATGCGCCAGATCGGCGAGCGGGGCCTGAGCGTGAACGATACCACTCTCAGCTTCGGACCGGAACAATTCCATATTGTGGAATACGAGCCCGGTCTGCGCTATCAGATATTCTCCTGGCTATTGCATCCCCAGATAGCCTACCTGCTTCTGCTGGGCGGCATTGCGGGTCTATTCTTCGAGCTGTCCAATCCCGGAACTATGTTCCCCGGTGTCTTCGGGGCCATCTGTCTAGTCCTGGGGCTATACGCCATGGCGGTGCTTCCCATCTCCGTGGCGGGTCTTCTGCTTATCCTCATGAGTTTGCTGCTCTTTTTCATGGAGATAGCAGTGGCCGCCTACGGCCTGCTTGCTGTGGCCGGTGTGGTCAGTCTTTTCCTGGGCTCGGTGATGCTTTTCGACTTCGAATACGGCATGGCGGCGCTGCCCTGGAGCACCATCCTGTCCTCTGTCGGGGCAATATCCATATTCATGCTTGTAGTGCTGTATCTGGTCACCAAGACCCAGCTGGCACCCAGGAAGCGTACCGGATTTGAAGGGATGTACGGCCTGACCGGCACGGTGACCAAGTGGGACAAGCAGCGCGGACAGGTCAAAGTGCGCGGCGAGATATGGCGGGCCATGAGCCGCAAAAGCGTTTCCATTCAACCCGAGTCCACGGTCAAAGTAGTGGACGTCAAGGGCCTGTGGTTGGTGGTGGATCCAGTAGAGGAAGAAGAGTAAACCCCTGAACGTGGGTTAAGGCCTAAAGCCCACGGCTTTTCCCGAGAAACGCAGGGGGGAGCAACTGCTCTCCCCGGAGCCAACAAAGGAGAGGCGTATGGAGTCAGTAATCTATCCCCTTCTGGTTCTCTTTGCCCTGATCATCCTCTTTCTTTCCTCTGCCATCCGGATCCTGAAGGAATACGAAAGAGGGGTGATCTTCCGGCTCGGTCGCTTGCTGGGCCAGAAGGGCCCAGGGCTTATCCTGCTCATTCCGGTGATCGATACCATGGTCAAGATCTCTTTGCGGATCATTGCCCTGGACGTGCCCAGCCAGGATGTAATCACCAGGGACAATGTGAGCGTGCAGGTAAATGCGGTCATCTACTACCGGGTTGTGGAGCCGGTGAACTCGGTTGTGGAAGTGGAGAACTACCATTTCGCCACCTCCCAGCTTGCCCAGACCACTCTGCGCAGCGTCTGCGGCTCGGTGGAGCTGGACGAGATCCTGGCCCATAGGGCCCGCATCAATGACCAGATCCAGGAGATCCTGGACGAGCACACCGACGCCTGGGGCATCAAAGTAACCAATGTGGAGGTCAAATACATCGATCTGCCCCAGGAGATGCAACGAGCCATGGCTAGGCAGGCGGAAGCGGAGCGCGATCGTCGCTCCAAGGTGATCAACGCCATGGGAGAGTTCCAGGCCGCGAGACGCTTGACCGATGCGGCCCAGATCATCAGCAGATATCCCCAGGCCCTGCAGCTTCGCTATCTGCAGACCATGAGGGAGATGACCTACGAGAGCAAGGCCTCTACCGTGATCCCCGTGCCTCTGGAAATGTTCAAGCAGTTCTTCCCCGCGGGACCGGCAGGCGATGAAGACACACCACCTCCTGAGCCACCCGAGGACGTTCCTCCGGATGACTTGACTCCTCCCGACGACGAGGAGCTCATGAAGGATATGCCCAAGGAGCAGGGGGAGCCCTCCACGGGTGACTCCGACGGTGAGCAGGAGAGATAGACGGGATTGCTTCACAGATGACCCGGTATATAAAGAAAAGGGGCTCCCTATGGGAGCCCCTTTTCTTGCTTAAAACGAGCTTCCCTTCTTCTTTTCCAAAAAGAAGAAGCAAGAAAATAAATGGATTACATATCAACTTTTTTGTTTCTTTTTGGGAAAAAGAAACGATAGTTAGTACTTGTATAGTGAAAAGTCGTCTTTCACTATACAAGTACTAATCCGAGGTATGAAATTGAAATCTGAAATTGAGCTTTCATGTCCTTACAAGAATCCGTGCGCAATCCAGCAGGAAAACACGGGAGACAGTCCTCTGCGCTTACAGTTATGTCACAGCTGCCCATAGAGGAGATAAAGTCCGAATTCCACACTCACCTGCCCAGATATCCCCTGGTGGTGGAAGCTCCTCCCGGAAGCGGCAAGTCCACTCAGCTTCCCCTTTGGTGCGGGGAGAAGGGCCGGGTTCTGGTCGTGGAGCCGCGGAGGCTGGCCTGCAGATCCCTGGCTTCCTTTACCGCTCGGAGCCTGGGGCAGGAAGTGGGAGAGGAAGTGGGCTACTCCATCCGCTTTGCCCAGCACATTTCTTCCAACACCCGCATCGTTTTCGCCACCCCGGGCATAGCCCTGCGCTGGTACGCAAGTGACGGTTTTGCCGGATTCGATACCGTTATACTGGACGAATTCCACGAGAGACGCTGGGATACGGATCTTCTGGCTGCCCTGCTGCGGGGATCGAACAAGCAGATCGTCCTGGCCTCGGCCACGGTGGAGGGACAGAGGTTGGCCCGCTACCTGGCAGGAAAGAGGCTTCAAGCCCGGGGCAAGCTCTACGAGGTTGAAGTAAACTACCGGGAAAGGGATTCCCTGCCCCGCACCAAGGATCTGGACAAGAGAGTGGCGGATGCCGTAGTCCAGGCCCTGGATTACGCCCAGGGCGGGGATGTGCTGGTTTTCCTGCCCGGAAAGGGAGAGATCAGGGACGCCCAAGCCAGGCTGGAAAAGAAGCGGATAAAGGCCGAAGTCATTCCCCTGCATGCCTCTGTGGATACTCAAATCCAGGACAGGGCCCTGCAACCAGGGGATGGCTCCAGGATCATCCTGGCTACCAACGTGGCCGAGACCTCGCTTACCCTACCCGGAGTGCGGGCTGTGGTGGACAGCGGTCTGCAGCGCCGCACACACTATCGCAATGGCCGAACTGTTTTGGCCCTTACCGCAATTTCCCGGGCTGCCGCTGAGCAGCGGGCGGGAAGGGCGGGAAGGCTGGGGCCGGGGGTTTGTTTCCGCCTGTGGGGCAGAGCGGCCCGGTTGGAGCCATACACACCTCCCGAAGTGGTCCGCGAGGACCCCTCGGAGTTCATTCTGTCCGCAGCTGCCTGTGGTCATAGGATAGAGAATGTTTCCTGTCCGGATCCCATCCCGGAACACTCCCTGGAGAAGGCACGCTACCGCTTGCAGGCCATAGGGGCCTTGGACGGACAGGGCTGTATAACCGAGCACGGCCGCAGGCTCTTTCACCTCCCCCTGGATGCGCAGCTGGCGCATCTAATTGCCGCAGCGGAAGAAGGGACCAAAGCGGATCTGGTGGATCTGGCAGCTGCTCTTACCGCGCAGGGGCCCATCCTCCTGCCCCAGCAAGGGGAAAAGGGGAGCGCGGAGCTTGCGGAGTTCGCACCAGAGGCCTGCGACGCCTGCACCCTGATCCGGCTGCTGCGCAAGGATCCTCCCCGAGCAGTGAGCCTGAACCATTCCGCTCTGGCCGAGGCCAGGCGAATAAGCGCACAGATCAGGCAGGTGTTGCAAATGGAGTCACTCCAGGCTTCTGCTGTCCCTCAACGGGACTCTCTTGTCCTGCAAATCCTGCGCGCCGATCCGGAGCTGGCCTTCGTGCGGCGAATCAAGCGGGACTGGTCCATGGGCAACGGAAGCGAGGAAGCGCAGATAGGCTCCTCCAGCAGAATGCCGGCCAATTACGGGGCTGCCCTGGTCCTGGATAGGCACAGCGTTCCGGGCAAGGGGACCACTAGCACGGTGACCATTGCCACCTGTCTCGCTCCGGTGACCTTTCAGGAGCTATCCAGGGTCGGATTGGGGGAGGTGAAGCGGAAGGAGCCGCAATTGCAGGAGAGTAGAGTGCAGGAGAGTGTGGAGAGGGTCTATGCCGGGAGGGTGATTGATTCCTGGAGGGAGGAGCCCGAAGGAGACGCCCTTCGCTTTGCAGTGGCTGAGCTTGTCCTGTGCGGAGATCTTTGGCCAGAAGCGGGCAGGACTCTGCAGCAGGAGGTGGAGGCCTGGAATCTCTACTGCAGGCTGGGATTCGGCCGGGGCGGGGAGGTGGAGCCGCACTCCTGGCTCACCCGACGCCTGGCGGAGATCGGCCTGGAAAGAGCGGAGGATTTGCAGGTCCTGGAGCCGGAGGACTTGGATTTTCCGGGAGTTCCGAGCTGGGAAAGGGCCGAGTTCGATAGACTGTATCCCCGCCGTATAAGCCTGGCCAATCTGGATCTGGAGGTGGAATACGAGCCTGGTTTCAAGCGCGTCACTTTAGTTCGCAGGTCCGGAATCCGCAAGACCCCGCCGCAGCGCTGGGAGCTCCCAGCCTGGGGCAGGGAATGGGAGATCCGTTTCCGGGACGGCAACCGCATCGTGCCCGTGGGCTGAGATCGCGGGAATAGTCGGAACCGGCTGATTTTTGTTCTGCGCCCGGTTCTGGTATCCTTTGTTTAAAGTCCTGGCTTCAACATTTCAAGCAAGGAGGTGGCTATGCCCGGCAGAACAGTCTTGGCCGCTTTTTTTCTCCTTGTCCTGGGGAGTGCTCTGGTCCTGGGTTATTTCTCCACCCCCTCCCGGGCTGGCGTGGAAGATAGCGTCTCCCTGCCGGAGGTAACCGCCGGGGAAGAGGACTCCCTGTCCTATCTCCTGTTCCAGCGAAGCTCGGTGCGTCAATTCGGAGACGAAGAGATCGGCCTGGAGAAGGTCACCCGCGTGGCCTTTTCCGCCCAGGGCATTACCCGTCAGGGCCGTTTTAGAACAGTGCCCTCCGCAGGGGCGACCTATCCCATCGAGGTGTATGTTGCGGTAGGAGAGGTCCAGGGACTGGAGGAGGGGATCTACCGCTATCGGCCTCATTACCACGATCTTGTCCTCGTCCGGGAGGGTGACAAGCGCCGGGAGCTGGCCAGGGCCGCCCTGGGCCAGTACTGGATAGACGAGGCCCAGACGGTGTTTGTCCTCGGTGCGGTATATGAGCGGGTTACCGACAGGTACGGCCCGCGGGGTGAGCGTTATGCCCACATTGAGGTGGGATGCTCCGCCCAGAGCATGAGTCTCAAGGCAGCCGAGTTGGGAATGGGAACCACGCTGGTGGGAGCCTTCCACGACGACCAGGTGCGCAACATCATAGGTGACGACCGGGATCTGAGCCCCCTGCTGGTTATGCCCGTGGGGCTTCTGGCGCAGTAGGGCAAATAGCGCGGTTGTTCCCCTTTTGAGGCAACGCAGCAATGGGAAGATTTTCAACGCCCTGTTAGCCCGTGAGGCGCCAGGTCCTTATCCGTCCACCATTTCCCCGTTTTTCAGGCGGGTTATGCTCTGTTCCAGCTCCTGCATCTGTTGCAGCAGCTCTTCGCTTTGCTCCTGCAGCCGAAGGTAAGCCTGGTTCAGTTCATTAATATCCTGGCTGGAGCTATATGTGTCCGGATCGGACAGTTGGGATTCCGTCTCCGACAGCTGCTGAAGCACTTCTTCCAAACGGGATTCCAGTGCGGCGTAGCGCTCCCTGCGCGGCTGCAGGGCTCTGTGTATGGCGTTGCGTCTCTCGGCCTCCCTCCGTCTGCGCTCCTTGTCCCCGCTCCTGCTGCTGCGGGATTCGCCGCTTCCCCCTTGCTCCTGCTCTTTTTCCCGGCCAGGCCGCTCCAGGGAAAACTCGGGGCTAGCCTCCTGCAGCCCGGATTCTCGGAGAATCCATAGCTCCTGGATCGCCTCCTGCAACAGATATCGGTCGTGGGCCACGGCCAGGACCGTCCCCTCGAACTTTTTGATGGCCTCCACCAGGGCGCCGCGGCTGTCCAGGTCCAGATTGTTCGTGGGCTCGTCCAGGATGAGAAAGTTGGCCCCGGAGAGGAAGATCCAAGCCAGGAGCAGCCTGCTCCTTTCCCCTCCGCTCAGCTCCCGCACACGGCTTTCCCAGAAGCGCTCCCCCAGCAAGAACATTCCCAGGGCAGAGCGCATTTCCTCCTCTCTGCGCCGGTTTTCGGTCAGGCGCCGCATCTCCTCCAGCACGGTTCCTTCTTCGCGCAACATCTCCGTCATGTGCTGGGCGAAGTATCCCGCTTGCACCTTGCTGCCCAGCTGGATGCTGCCCCGGTAAGGGGCGAGCTCGCCCAGGATGAGCTTGAGCAGGGTGCTCTTGCCGCATCCGTTGGGCCCGAGCAACCCCACTTTATGCCCCCGGTGCAGGGTAAAGGAAAGGGGAGACCAAAGGGGTTCCTGTTCGGAGAAGCAAAACTGCAGGTCCTGCGCCCTCAGGACCACATCCCCGCTGCGCGGGGGCTGTTTCCAGGAAAAGCGCAATGTCTTTGGCTTTTCCGGCTCTGCGAGACTTCTTTTTTCTTCCTGCAGCGCCTCGATCTCCTTGATGCGGCTTTGGGCCATGGCCGCCTTGGAGGCGTTGTAGCGGAACTTGTCCACAAAGGCCTGTTTGTGCCGGATCTGTTCCTCGATCTTTTCCCTGCGGCGCTGCAGGGTCTTGGAGGCCTCCTCATACCAGTGCAGGAAACTGGTGTAGTTGCCGTGGTGCAAGGTGGGGCGGGTTCCTTCGCCTATATAGAGCAGCTTGTTGGCAATACGGTCCAGGAGGTAGCGATCGTGGGCCACAAGGACAAGTATGCCGCCGAAGGAGGCTAGGAATTGCTCCAGCCATTGCAAGGCCTCCAGATCCAGATGATTGGTGGGCTCGTCCAGGAGAAGGATTTCCGAGCCGCTGACCAAGGCCCTGGCCAGCTTGGCCCTCTCCCGCCACCCTCCGCTCAAGCGCTTCAGGCTGCTCGAATGACAGGTCTCGGGGAAGCCCAGCCCCTGGAGGATGGAGCGCGCCCGGTTCTCGGGATGGTAGCCGCAATCCCTCTCCAAGTGCGTCTGTTCCTCGGAGAGCCGCAGGATTTGGGCTTGGTCCCCCTGTTCCTGCGCTTGTTGCCATCTGGCCCAGAAATCGCTCCAGGAGGGCAGGGAGCTAAGGACCCAGTCCAAAAGAGGGCTTTGCAGGTCTTGTTCCGCAATCTCCTGCTCACAATAGCCAATTCCCGTGTGGGCAGGGGTTTGCCTGATGCTGCCGGAGTCAGGCTGCTCCTTTCCGCTGATCAGGCCCAGAAGCGTGCTCTTGCCGCTTCCGTTGGGGCCAACTACGGCAAGCTTGTCCCCGGGGCCCAGATGGAGGGAGACATCAGTGAACAGGTTCCTGTCGCCCAGTGATTTGCTGACTGCATCGAGTATCAGGTTGCTCATAAGCCACCGTCTCCTTAGCGCAGTAAAGCCAAAGCGATCAAGCCGTCCCCTTTCCCTACCGGAAAGACTTCATTGTCAGCGCCTTTGTCTTGGCTTAGACTATACTTGTCCCTCAAGCAGGCCTTGTCTGAATATTCGGGTTAACAGTCATTGCAGGGCAAAAGAAATATACCCGGACAGTAGGGGTAAGGAGAGTTTCCTATGCGGCATTCCGGCTGGAAGGACAGAATAAATGCCTTGTTTCAGACCCAGATTCCGCCGGAAGTGGATACGGAGAACATGGGCCTCTATCTGCGATACATGCGCGAACGCATCCGGCATCCCTGTTATCTGGTCCAGAGCCAGGAGGACGAGACTGGCTTTGATGCGCTGCTGGTGTTGGAGCTGCTGGAGGAGGTTGATGCTGAACAGGGTATCCTTGTTCGTGTCTCAAGATCCTCGGACGGCAGGGAGCTGGTTCTGCCCCTGGCCCAACTGGAATGCTGCCAGGAGGGCTCTTCCAATAGCGAGCTGGTGGACGATTTCGGCCGCTGGTTCATGTTCGCCTTGCTCAAGCGCATGGGCGTCAGTTGAGAGCTGCTTCGGCCGGGTCTGGTTAAAGCGCTTTCCTGCAAGGCTCGTTACATGCGGGGCAGACTAGTGGTGATTCTGGCTTGTATTCCGTGCCTTTGCAGGTAGTCCCTAATCTTTTCCGCCTCCTCCCGGTCGGCCTTGGAGTCAATCCAGAGCTGGGCCCTCTCTGTTTCGTCCCAGATCCAATAGTGCAGCACAAAGGATATCCCCGCTTGTCTGGCCACTTTTAGCCGCAGGTCCTCCCTGGCCCTGTCCCGCTCCTCAAACTCCAGGCCCTGGAAGGATTCCCCGCAGGCAAGCACGTGATACATCACCTTTCTTCCAAGTTTGTCCTTTGTGGCTCTCGCCTCAGATTTCAGGCTTCTGATCCCTGCAACCCCCCACTTTGTCCAGATGCAGCTGCAAAAATTAAAAAATCAGGTAATGGTCTTTGATCAAAGTGTCTAACTAATTGATTCTCCCGCCCACTGCCCTCTGTCTTCCGTCCTCCGTCCTCTGTCTCATCCCTTGCTTTCACCCACATAGTCCTCCTGGATTCTGTGTGGGGCGTGGAAAACATTGACCCGGTTGGGGCGCGCGTATCCCGCCAAGGTCAAGCCGGATTCCCGGGCGATTTCCACTCCCAGGGAGGAAGGTGCGGTGCGGGACAGGACCACGGGTATGCCCAGGCGGGCGCATTTGAGGACCATGTCCGAGGTCAGGCGACCGGTGGTGTACACCGCGCCCGGAAGGGAATAGCGCCCCAGGAGAATGCCCCCCAGCAGCTTGTCCACTGCATTGTGCCGTCCCACATCCTCGAAGCAAGCCTGAAATCCCTGCTCGTTCAAGTATCCGCAGCCGTGCACGCAATGCGTCTCCTCCCGCAAGGGGGAGCAGGACAAGGTCCTACGGATAAGCTCCTCCACCTGACTGAAAGTCAGCACGAACTCCGAGGGCTCGGGATAGCTTTCCGCATAGAGCCTTTGGGCCATCTGTCCGGTTCCTCCGCATCCGGAGGTGGTAACCATCTTCTCCTCGCGTCCGGGCTCGGCCTCGGCATAAACTATCACCCTGCCCCTGTCGCAGATTTCGGCTCCGTACACGGTTTCTCCGGGATTGATATAGCCTCTGCCGAAGAGGTAGCCTACGGCGAACTCCTCCAGCTCGCTGGCCAAAACCAGGGCCGTCCCGGCCGGTTCGTCATTCAGCAGGATATCCACTGGGCTCTCCCGCAAAACGCTTTCCCGCGCTTGCTGATGCCCCTGCGGGGTAACCACGGTGGTGGTGCACTGCAGGCTGAGCCTAGGGTCTTCCTGCATCATCGCTCCCTATCTGTCCACGCTTTCCCTCTGCCCGGACACTTAGCCGATGGGGCAAAATCCCGCCCCGTAAATCCGCATCAGCCGAAGAGCTTTACCGCACAGAACTCTCCGCACATGGCGCACTCCTCTTTGTCGGCGAATCCCTCTCGCCTTTTGCACATGAGAGCCGGATCCAGACAGTGCTCTGCCATGGCGGACCAGTCCAGCTCCTTTCTGGCCCGGGTGATCTCCCTGTTGCGCTGGATGGCCCCTTCCCGGCCCAGGGAGACCTCCGCGGAATGGGCGGCTATCAGGGAGGCCTTGACTCCGTGCCAGACATCCTCTTCCTGGGGCAGGGTAAGGTGCTCTGCAGGCGTGACGTAGCAGAGAAAGTCCGCGCCGTGATAGGCGGCGAGCGCGCCGCCGATGGCTCCAGCTATGTGGTCGTGCCCGGCTGCGATGTCCGTGGTAAGGGGGCCCAGGACATAGAGGGGGGCACCGCAGCAGATGCTCTTGATGCCCTGCATCTGTCCGGCCACCAGGTGCAGGGGAACGTGGCCGGGGCCCTCGATCATGGTTTGTACCCCGAATTCCGCTGCCTTGCGGGAAAGATCGCCCAGGGTCACCACTTCCTCCCATTGAGCAGCGTCTCCCGCGTCCTGACCGGCTCCGGGACGAAGGCCGTCACCCAGGCTGATGACCACGTTGTGCTCCAGGCAGATCCGCAAGAGGGAGCTGTACTCCGTAAGCAGCGGGTTTTCCCCGTCCCGGGTCTCCATCCAGCGAGCCAGGAGTGATCCCCCTCGGGATACCACCCCCAAGCTGCGTCCGCTCTCGCGGGCCAGGGCCACCCCCCTGCGGGTCACCCCGCAGTGCAGGGTCATGAAGTCCACCCCCTCCTCGGCCTGGCTGTGCACTTCCTCCTCGATCTCGGCCCAGCTCATGTTCGCCGGATCCTCGCCGGAGGAAATGTACTTCTGGGCCACGCTGTAAAGAGGAACGGTTCCCAGGGGCAGGGCGGTCTCCTCGATCATTCGTCTGCGGATGGAGCGCAGGTCTCCACCTGTGGACAGGTCCATCACTGTGTGAGCCCCTGCCCCCTCTGCCGCTCGCAGCTTGGCCATCTCGCCCTCCAAGTCTCCGGCCAAGGGAGAGGTGCCCAGGTTGGCGTTCACCTTGATGCCTGCCGGCTGGCCGATCAGGGTGGGGCAGCAGTTGGTATGGGCCGGGTTGCAGAGCAGGGCCATCCTGCCCTGTTCGATACCGGAAGCGATGAGCGAAGGTTCCAGGCCCTCGCGCATCCCCAGATTGTCCAGATGGTAGTGCAGCAGACTCTGCAACACCTTGTTGCTGGAGAACATAAACTATCTTTTTGGTCTTGGCAGGGAGTGGAAAATCTTCCAATTGCTGCGTTGCTTCAAAGCGTTGAAACTCTCACGTAACAATCCAGAACCGGAGGCGTGAAGTGAAGAATCTCCCGTGAAGGATTACACTCCCACGTATTGGGGTTTTATTCCGCTCAAGCCGCAAGGAGTCAAAAGAAGTGGGCCACTGGCCCGTGTCCGCGTCCCAGTGGCTGAGAGGCGGCCAGGGCCTTTTCCAGATAGGACTTGGCCTGTCTTACTGCCTGCTCCAGTCGGTTTCCCCTGGCCAGGTTCGCCGCTATTGCCGAGGAGAAGGTGCATCCGGTGCCATGGGTGTTCCCGGTGGAGACGAATTCGCCGGACAAGAGACGAGTTCCCTGCTCGTCGCAGTAAACGTCGGTTGCTGGATCCGGGTCCAGATGACCGCCGGTGACCACTGCGGCCCCGGGGCCCATTCGCCGCAACT
>CAYSPQ010000009.1:0-15152 GCA_964432965.1 uncultured Desulfohalobiaceae bacterium | reverse complement strand
AAAGTTAATAGAGCTCAAAAAAGATGTCAAGGAAGACAGGGAAAAAAACCTTATTTGCTCCTGCATCGAGAAGCTTCCTTGCTATATGGGGGTAGCTGTTTATTATTTAGGGGAACGCTCAACAAGGGTGCGCATCTGGCAAGGGGATAGTCAATCAGGAACAAGCTCAGCACAACAGACTGAGGCAAGCTGGTGAGCATCCGACAGGCCCTCATTCAGATGCATGCCGGCTTCAATCCATGTTTTCCAGAAAAAGAAGAAATAGGCAAATCAAGCAGATATCTGTTTGATTTCCGGGAGAACGGAAGAAGAGGAGAAGCTTGTCTACAAAGGTAGTCTGGTCAGAGAATTTTATCAGTTGCCGGCTACGAATTGACAAAAATGATTTGGCGAATTAGAAACAAGAAATTTCAGTGTCGTCCCGGTCAGCTTGGCCGACAGCTGGGAAAGCAAAAATAATTTACCACGCTCTGTGCAGATAATCAGAGTAAAAGGAGGCAAGTATGGCTGAAGCCGCTATAAGGCTGGAAAAGGGACCTAGAGAGTCCACATTCATGGAAGAGGTGATGAAGGTCTTGCCTCAGGGTGGCAACCTCAGCATGTGCCTTACCTGCGGGGCCTGCTCCTCCGGCTGCCCCGCTACGGGAATAGAAGGGATGGACCCTCGCAAATTCCTGCGCATGGCGGCCCTGGGGCTGGACGAGGAGGCGATCAAGACCCCCTGGGTATGGTCCTGCACCCAATGTCGGCGTTGCGTGTACGCCTGTCCCATGAGCATCGACATACCCAGGCTGGTGTTCAACGCAAGAGGCAGATGGCCCCGGGAGGAACGGCCCAAGGGCATCCGTGATTCCTGCGACCAGGCCCTGAAGAATGAGGGCCACAGCGCCATGGGCGCCGGAACCGAGGACTTCAAGTTCGTGGTGGAGGACGTGCTGGAGGAGGTGCGGGAGAACCAGCCGCGCTTTAAGGATCTGCAGGTGTCCATAGACAAGCAGGGGGCGGAGTACTTCCTCAATCAAAACTCCCGCGAGCCGGTGATGGAGCCGGACGAAATGGTGCCCCTGTGGAAGATCTTGCACATGGCGGGAGCGGACTGGACCTACGGGGTCAAGGGCTGGGCAGCGGAGAACTACTGCATGTTCCTGTCCGACGACGCTGGTTGGCGGCAGATAGTGGAGAACAAGGCCCAGGCAGTGGACGAGCTGGGAATACGGTACTGGCTGAACACGGAGTGAGGCCACGAGATGTACGCAGTCCGGGAGGGACTGCGCAAGTTCGGCATCGAGCACAAGTTCCAGATCCAGAGCATCATCTACCTCTACTCCCAGTGGATACGCGAGGGCAAGCTCCCGGTGGATCCCAGCTGGAACGATGAGCTGGGAATTAAGTTCACTGTGCAGGATCCCTGCCAACTGATACGCAAGAGCTTCGGGGACGATCTGGCCAACGAGATGCGCTTTGTGGTCAAGTCCGTGGTGGGCGAGGACAACTTCGTGGAGATGCACCCCAACCGCTCCAACAATTTCTGCTGCGGAGGCGGAGGAGGCTTTCTGCAGGCCACGGAATACAGGGAGAATCGCAGGACCTACGGAAGGACCAAGTTCGATCAGATCATGGCCACCGGGGCTGACTACTGCATCACTCCCTGCCACAACTGCCATTCCCAGATCCACGACCTGAGCGATCACTTCGAGGGAGGATTCAACGTTGTCCATTTATGGACCCTGATCTGCCTGTCCATGGGAGCCTTGGGAGAGAACGAAAGGGAGTACCTTGGCGAGGATTTGGCAGAGGTTAATCTGCCGGAGTGATCCGGCCCGAGTAGCATGATCGAAAAAAGCCGCCCTCTACCCAGGGGCGGCTTTTTCGATTCAGGCCCGAAAAAGGAGGCTTATATGCCAACACGCATTGTGGTAGTAGGCGGGGTGGCTCTGGGACCCAAGGCTGCTTCCCGGGTTAAGCGCGTGGACCCGGAGGCGGAAGTTATCCTGCTGGACAAGGATCGTCAGATTTCCTACGGAGGCTGCGGAATACCCTACTATGTCGGCGGGGATGTTGCCGAGCTGGAGCAGTTGCGCAGCACCATGTACCACATGGTTCGCGACGAGGCCTTCTTCAGGGATGTTAAGCACTTCGAAGCCAGGACCGGCAAGGAGGTCACCTCTATAGACAGGGAAAACAAGCGCGTGTTTTACAGGGATGTAGACCATGGCACCGAGGAGAGCCTGGAATACGACAAGCTGGTTCTGGCCACCGGCTCCACTCCCGTCCTGCCGCCACTTCCCGGAACAGATCTCCCCGGGGTTACCGCGGTATCCAACCTGAACGATGCGGAAAGGATAATGGGAATGCTGACTTCCGGTCAGGTGGAGTCAGCGGTAGTAGTGGGCGGAGGCGCTATCGGCCTGGAGATGGCCGAGGCCATGACCGACTTGTGGGGAGTGCAGACCTCGGTGGTGGAAATGCTGGACCATGTTCTTCCCGGGCTCGTTTCTCCTTTGACCTCCAATATGGTGGAAAAGACGTTGAAGGACAACGAGGTCTCTGTCCATACCGGGGCGAAGGTGACTCGGATTCTGGGAGACAAGGAAAACGGGGTCCAGGAATTGGAGACTACCTCGGGACGGATTCCCTGCCAAGCGGTGATTTTCTGCGCGGGGGTGCGGCCCAACTCCGCCCTGGCGGAACAGGCCGGGCTCGCTCTGGGACCCAACCAGGGTGTGGCGGTAAACACCAGGCTCATGACCTCGGACCCGGATATATACGCTGGGGGAGACTGTATCGAGCTGAGGCATCAGGTAAGCGGAGACTCGACTTACCTCCCCCTTGGCTCTCTGGCCAACCGCCAGGGTCGGGTAATCGGAAACAACCTGGGCGGGCAGGGTGACCATTTTTCCGGGGTGATAGGCAATTTCTGCGTCAAGATATTCGACAAGGGAGTGGCCAGGGCGGGTCTAACCTACGAGCAGGCCTTCAAGGCCGGCTTTACTCCTGTCTCCGGATTCGTGATCCAGCCGGACCGGGCCCACTTCTACCCGGATTCGAAGCTGATGTGCATGAAGCTAGTAGCGGATGCAAAAACAAGGCGAGTCCTGGGCGCGGAAGTGATCGGTCCCGTTCTGGACGCGGTCAAGGCCCGGGTGGACGCAGTAGCCCCGCTTATCACTTCCGGGGCGGATCTGCGGGAAATCTCCAACCTGGAAGTATGCTATTCACCACCCTTTTCTCCGGCCATGGACATAGTCAACGTGGCAGCAAACCATCTTCAAAACATCCTGGACGGATATAGCGTGTGCGTAGAGCCCCAGGAGTTCATACAAGCCTTCCGCAGTATGGATTGCAATGTGCTCGATCCTCGCAGCCCGGACATGGCCGCTTCCTTTGTGGAGAAGTACGGGGACCGCTGGATAAACATTCCCCTGAGCCAGGTCCCGCAGCGCATTGGGGAAATCCCCGCGGACAAGCCCTTGTATGTGTTTTGCAATACATGCACCACGGCCTACGAGGTGCAGCGCTACTTGAATGCCCATGGCTTCAGTGGGGTGGTAAATGTCCAGGGCTCCTATGCTGCCCTGCTTCAGATGGAAAACGACTTCCTGCCCTAAGAGGCCCGGGGAGGCGGGAACAGATCCCGTCGCCCCGGGCCTAGCTTAGTCCCAAGACAATCATATGGAACCGGTAACTTTTGTCACTTCCGAGGATGTAAACATTGCCCTCGTGGGTGGAGGAGAATTCACCGCAGAGGTACTGGAAAAGACTTTGTCCGGAGGCACCCGGGAGGACGTGCAGGCCAGGATAGTGGCTGTTGCCGACCCCCGTGATGATGCGCCGGGGAAGATCAAGGCCAGGGAGCTGGGCTGTTCCACCTTCCGGGACTACCGGGCCCTTTTCCAGGCTAATCACCAAATCGGACTGATTATCGTCCTGGACCCGGATCCAGACCTCTTCGAGGAGATCCGTCTCTCCAAGCCCAGCGACATCCGAATACTTGCCCATCACACCTTCAAGCTGTTCTGGGATTCCCTGAATTATCAGAACGAGCTCCTGCGGCAGAGAACCCAGGAGATCGAAACGATCCTCAACGGAATCCAGGATTCCATCCTGGTCTTGAGTCCGGAGATGCAAGTAGTGGAGGTAAATCAGGCCTTTCTGAATCACATGGGCTACACCCGGGAGGAGGTAATATCGCACAAGTGCTATCAGATCCTGCAGGACCGCAACTACAAGTGCGACAACGGGCATATGCAGTGCCCTGCGGAGGAAGTCTTCCACACAGGTCAAGCTATCCAGCGTATTGTGCCCAGGGTGACCCGCGAGGGCAATCTGGTTTATATCGAGGTCAGCCTGCATCCCATAACCGAGGCGGACGGATCCATAAATAGGCTGGTGGAAATAAGCAGGGACGTTACAGGCCTGACCAAGAGGGACGGGGAGATCAACAAGCGCCTGGAGAGAATGCTCCAGGAGAGCACCCGAGAGCTGCATAAACGCAATGCGCAGATCCAGCACCAGGACAAGATGGCTTCCCTGGGCAAGCTGTCCGCAGCCGTGGTGCATGAGATCAACAACCCCTTGTCCGGCATCCTGAATCTGCTGCTGTTGATGAGGCGGATAGTGGAGGAGGGCCCCATAGAGGAAGAGACAATGCAGCGCTTTTCCCGCTATATTTCCATGATGGAAAAGGAGACCAGGCGCATCAGCGGCATCACCTCCAATCTCCTGGCCTTTTCCCGGGAATCCGGAGGGGAATTTGCCAGTGTGGATCTTAACAACACCCTGGAGGAAGTGCTTTTCCTGAACGAAAATATGCTGCGGCTGAGCGAGGTTCGGCTGCGAAAGGACTACGACGGGGAGTTGCCTTGGGTGGAGGGTAACAGCGAGCAGCTCAAGCAGCTCTTTATGAATCTGATTACCAATGCGGTGGAGGCCATGGAAGTCTGCCGGGAAAAAGAGCTCTACATTCGGACCGAACGAGGGGAACACACTGCCCATCTGCTCATCTGCGACAACGGAGCCGGTATTCCGGCCCACCTGCAGTCCGAGATCTTCGAGCCCTTCTTCTCCACCAAGCGCAGGGGGAAGGGCGTGGGTCTGGGCTTATCCGTGGCCTACGGGATAGTGAAAGCCCATTGCGGCAGTATCGATGTGTCTTCCCAAGAGGGTCAGGGAACGAGGGTCACGGTGACCCTGCCCCTGAAGCAGCCGGGTCCGGGCTACATTCACTGAGACTAGTGATTTGTCCAGCGTGAATCGCCGTTTTTCCTTATGTTCCTGCAAACAGTCGCATGTATTCTTTCCTGAGGAAAGCTTAAGCATAAAAAGCCACTAGCAGCTTTGTTCCTACCCATATTTGCAGCGGAGAAAGCGCTTTCCCACCTTATTCCAATCCAGCCCGGGTAGATTGCCGCACAGATCCTCGGCCAGCGTACCACCGTCCGCTGCCAGAGTCCCTTCCTGTTCTTCTATTGTCGAGAAAAGGTCCCGCACTTCCTCCTGCACGAAATCCATGGCCTGCGGACCGAGAAGGGCGTGTTTGAGCTCCTCCCGGAGGTTATAGCAATGTGCCCTGAGGATCCAGCCCCCGGTGTACGGGCCCATGGAGTTGCTCAGTCCGGATTCGCGCACTAGGGGGTTAATGTCGGTGACCACCCCGGTTATGGGGGACAGGGCCCAAAGGGCCTCTTCTCCTCGTTCGAGTTTCAGGCCCGGAGAGCCTCGCTTCAGCTCCTTGCCCGTTAAGGGGGCCTCTACCCGATCCAGGGGGCCCAGAATCCTGAGAATGAATTCGTCCAGTCCCAGGCGGACGGTGGCGTCCTCCTCCAGCTTGAGCCAGACATGTCCGGGATAGAGATAGTATCCATGTGGCAGGGAAATCCCTTCCGCCTCCAGAAAGTGTATCGGTTTCAGGCTGGCGCTGACCTTGAAGAGAGACTCGAAGTACTGGTCGAAATCGCAACTGGAGCATGCGTAGTCATTAGGGCAGGTCTTGTATTCTATCTCTCCCTTCATGGAATGTATACAGGGCTGTTTGGCCTGGGGCAGGCTCCGTAGCCTGTCCTTCCAGTGGACAAGCATGGCTCTCCTGCCGGTAACAGGCTCTCCCTTGTCCAGCATGCGCCGGTTTTCCTGCGTAGTGCGCTTCAGGGCCCTGTCGTAGGGACAAAGCAGGCACTGGTAATCCCGGTTGCAATGCTTGTAGCGAACCACTCCCGCCTGCATCCAGATGCAGGGCTTACTGATACTGTTGTGTCCCTGTGCAGGTTTACGCATATGATTACCCTTGGCTGGTTTGGACATTTTTTCGGTGTCCGAGCAATGGGTGGTGCCTACTACCCCCTTCAGGAAATTTCAGGAGACAAAGGGGGAAGGTCTTGTCCGCCGCGGACTCTTGATCCCCAGCGGTTCGCGGCGGACAAGGACACTTTCTAGCCGGTTCTAAGGAATGTCCTGCTTAGCTTGTTCCAGTTCAGGTCGGGCAAATTGCCGTATATGTCGTTTCCGAAGGTTCCGCCGTCCGCTGCCATGGGCCCGGCCACCTCCTCCACCATGGATTCCAGGGTGTGCACTTCCTGCTCCATCCATTCCAGTCCCGAAGTATCCTCCCTGAGGTTTTCCATGGCTTTCTTCAAATTGGGGTGGCGAAGCAGAAACATCCATCCGCCGGTGTAAGGCTCCTGGTTGGGCTGGGCGGGGTTTTCCATTACCGCAGTGTTGACCTCGTAGATGATGCCTCCCACCGGAGAGAGAACACCGGTGCGATGGTCCCTGCGCTGCATTTCCCAGCCTATCCTGTCCTGATCCAGCTCGTGCCCCAGCAGAGGCATGTCAAAGTGATCCATTTGTCCAAAGACCTTCATGGCGAAGTCGTCCATTCCTATGCGTATGTAGCCCCCGCTTTCTATGCGCGCCCAGGTATGACCCAGATGGAAGTAGTATCCCATGGGCACTTCAAAGCCCTTTACCCGGTGCGCTTCGTGGGGCAGGCTGGGAGATTGCGGGGCCAGGTAGTCCTCGAAGTACTGGTCGAAATCGCAGTGGGAGCACTGATAGTCATAGGCGCACAAGCGGTGCTCGATTCTCTGGGTCAGGGTGTGTCGACAGACCCTGTCCAGCTCGGGCCTGCGGCGCATGGCCTCCTGCCAGCTCATCTGCTTGCCCTGGGCCACCTTCTTCTGCATGCCGTGGTCGTATTTGCATGTGGTGCAGTCGTAGAAGTTGTTGCAGGTCTTGAACTTTACTACCCCGGCCTGCATCCAGATACAGGGGTTCTGCGGCTTGGGCTCTTCGTCCGGCTTGACTCTCCAGACCTGTCCTCCCAGGACTGCGTCCAGACCATCCTCACTGCCTATGAAGCGGGCGTCCGCTCGGGAATATGTGGAACCGTATCCGGGCCAGGCGTTTTTCTGCGCGTCTCTGCGTGTCATAGGAATTCTCCTTTTTTAAATTTTTACGAAAATTGTCGTCTTGGCCTATAAAGCATGACTTTTAAATTGAACGTTGTTTATTGTTAATATAGCAATTCGTGTGCCAAATGTTTAAAAAGGAACTTTTCAACTATCCTTTTGAAAAAAATGAATTTCTAAGGGTTAAGCCACAATGGTTAATAAAAGACTCACATTGCGCTGTAGGAAAAGGCCTCACGGGGAAGACAAAAAACGGGAGGTGTGTTTACAGAAGAGGATAAGCTGGGCCTTCCGCATGGTGTGGCATTTTTCTTCAGGGGTGTGGTAAATCAAGACAGGGCTCACTCAAGCAAAAAGGGGGGTCAGCCTGGTAATCGGAACAGCCTGTGTTTTGCAAGATCTCAATAAGCGTTGCTGTCCTCGGCAAATCTTTGTGGGTTTAATTTGTGTTGACAGAGTCTACGGATTGGATTAGAAGTTTCCAACAAAAGCCTTGGGTTTTGCATATGCCAAAAGCGGCTTGTTTCGAGGAAGCAAGGGAAGGGAAAAGCTGGCAAGAGTAGCAAACAGGTGTTGCCATTTCACTGCAGAGCCCGGCCTGGACTTGCTTCAGGTCTGGGCGTAATAGAATGTAAAGGAAACAGAACCCGCGGAAGCCTAGCTGCTTCGGGGACGGGAAGCAAACTAGAGGAAAGCATAGGCAAGGAGCTCGTATGACGACCAATCCACAAACGCCGCAAGTAGTGGGATCGGTGACGGTGGTCGGAGGCGGGATAGCTGGCATGCAATCCGCCTTGGATCTGGCAAATTCAGGCTATTATGTCCATGTGGTGGAGAAGTCTCCCGGTATCGGCGGAGCAATGGCCCAGTTGGACAAGACCTTCCCCACCAATGACTGCGCCATGTGAATCATCTCCCCGAAACTGGTCGAGTTCGGCCGGCATCCAAACATCGAGTTGCACACCCTCTCCGATGTAAGTTCCGTACAGGGACAAGCAGGAGATTTTCAGGTCACCCTGACCAAGCGACCCCGCTATGTGGACACGGAAAAGTGCATAGCCTGCGGGGTTTGCGCGGAAAAATGCCCCGCCAAGACGGACGATGAGTTCAATCTGGGGCTCAGCAAGCGCAAGGCAATATATGTGCCCTATGCTCAGGCTGTACCTTTGAAATACACTATTGACGAGCAAAGGTGCATTTACTTCAAAAAGGGCAAGTGCCGGGCATGCGAAAAGTACTGTCCCACTGAGGCGATAAACCTGGAGGACAGCGAGCGCCAGGTTACCCTGAACACCGGTGCCATAGTGCTGGCCTCCGGGTATCAGACCTTTGATCCCACCCCTCTGGACGATCTCTATCAGTACGTGAGTTCACCCAATGTGATTACCAGCATGGAGTTCGAGCGGATGCTTTCCCCATCCGGACCCACAGGTGGTCACCTGGTTCGTCTGTCCGATCACCAGGAACCCAAAAAGATCGCTTGGCTACAATGCGTGGGTTCCAGGGATATAAACCGCTGCGGCCGCTTCTACTGTTCCTCGGTGTGCTGCATGTACGCGATCAAGGAGGCCCTGGTGGCCAAGGAGCACGCAGGAAGCGGCCTGGACTGCGCCCTGTTCTACATGGATATCCGAGCCCACGGCAAGGATTTCGAGAAGTACGCAAACGAGGCCGAAGACAAGCACGGAGTGCGCTTTTTGCGCTCCAGAATACACACCATAGACCCCATGCCCGACGGGAACGAGCTGCAGGTCAGCTACTTCACTGAAGACGGGCAGATACAAAGGGAGAATTTCGACCTGGTCGTTCTCTCCGTGGGGATGGAAACCTCCCCGCAGATGCAGGAGTTGGCCGGTTATCTGGGGGTGGAGCTGAGCGAGGGCAATTTCTGCCAGACCTCCAGCTTTACCCCGGTCAATGGCAGCACAGAGGGTATTTATATCAGCGGCGTGCTGGAAGGCCCCAAGGACATTCCGCAGTCGGTTATCGATGCCAGCGCCGCCGCTGCCGCCGCAGGCCAGGCCCTGAGCCAGGCGCGCTATACCCAGATAGTGGAGAAAGAGGAGGTAGCGGAAAAGGACGTGACCGGTGAGGAGCCCAGAATCGGGGTTGTTGTCTGCAACTGCGGCTCCAATATAGCCGGAGTGGTGGATGTGCCTGCGCTCAGGGACTATGCAGCCAATCTTCCCTACGTGGAATACGCCACGGACAGCCTGTTCGCTTGCGCCCAGGATTCCCAAGACCAAATTGCGGAGCTTATGCGGGACAAGGGCCTCAATCGAGTGGTGGTGGCGGCGTGCAGTCCCAAGACCCATGAGCCGCTCTTCCAGGAGACCTTGATGAGCGCAGGGCTCAGCAAGTATCTGTTCGAGATGGTTAATATCCGCAATCAGGATTCCTGGGTGCATCAGGGCGAGCCGGAAAGGGCCACGGAAAAGGCCAAGGATCTCCTGCGGATGGGTGTTTACAAGGCTGCGCTAAACCAGCCCCTGCCCGAGGTGGAGCTGGATATAAACCAGAATGCCCTGGTGGTGGGCGGTGGTCTTTCCGGGATGACCTCCGCACTTACCCTGGCCAGACAGGGCTACTTCACCCATCTGGTGGAAAAAGACGATGCCCTGGGCGGGCAGGCCCGCAATCTGTACAAGACCTGGAGCGGGGAGGACGTGCAGCAGAACCTGAAGCGAATGATCCAGGAGGTACAGGAAGAGGAAAACATCTCGGTGCATCTGAGTACTGACATTCAGGATGTACAGGGTTTTGTGGGTAACTTCTCCACTACCCTGGAAGAGAAGGGCCAGCAGCAGCAGGTAGAGCACGGAGTGGTCGTCCTGGCCAGCGGGGCCAAGGAGCACCAGCCTGGGGAATATCTCTACGGGCAGGACGGCCGAGTCCTTACCGGCCAGGAGCTGGACGTATTGATGCAAAAAGACGATCCTTCCCTGCAACAACTGAACTCCGTGGTTTTTATACAGTGCGTAGGATCCCGCGAACCGGAGAGGCCGTATTGCTCCCGGGTCTGCTGTACGCACAGCGTAAAGAGCGCCCTGGAGATAAAGCGCATGAACCCTCAAGCCAGCATCTATGTTTTGAACAGGGACATCCGCACCTACGGCGAAAGGGAGGCCCTTTACAAGCAGGCCCGCGAGGAGGGAGTCATCTTTATTCGCTACGAGCGGGAGAATAAGCCGGAAGTGACTACCGAGGGAGACAAGCTTCTGGTCAAGGTGAGGGACCATATTACCGGATATCCCCTGGAGATAGAGACGGACATGGTGAACCTCGCTGCCGCGGTGGTTCCCCATGAGGACGACAAGCTGTCCCGCTTCTTCAAGGCCCCGGTGAACAGCGAAGGGTTCTTTGTGGAGAGCCACGCCAAGCTCGGGCCATCCGAAGTGGCCATGGACGGGGTCTATCTTTGCGGGCTGGCCCATTATCCCAAGCCCATAGATGAAGCAATTTCCCAGGGCCAGGCTGCAGCCTCCAGGGCCATCACCCTGCTCAGCCAGGAAAAGATCCATTCCAGTGGTGAGGTGGCTCAGGTGGAGCCCAGGCTTTGCGTAAGTTGCGGGGTATGCGGGGCCATTTGTCCCTATTCCGCACCGCAGCCGCTTCAAGAAGGCCCCAATGCGGGCAAGGCCTCCATAAATCCGGCCCTGTGCAAGGGATGCGGACTGTGCATGGCCTCCTGCCGTTCCGGAGCCATTACTTTGCGCGGTTTCGAGGAGAAGCAGGTCTACTCCATGATCAAGTCTCTGGCCTGATCTTGGAGCCCAAGAGCAATCAGGGCCATCTGCAAGAAGTGGCTGTTTCGCATCCGGTAAGCCTCTGTGATGGATGGGAGCAAATCTAGCTTCTTCTTTTCCAAAAAGAAGAAGAGAAGCTAGTTTCCGACCGGAAACGAGCTAGGGGCGTAAAGGCATATCTCTCCGTGCGGCTGGAGTCAGTAGGATAAAAAGTAGGAAATAAGCGCCAAGGAGTATAGGTAATGCAAGAATGGCAACCCAAGATAGCCGCTTTTCTTTGCAACTGGTGCAGTTACGGTGCTGCTGACCTGGCAGGTGTGAGTAGGATGCAGTATCCGCCCGACATACGAACTATTCGTATCCCCTGCACCGGTAGTATGAACCCCAAGTTCATTCTGCAGGCCTTTCGCGAGGGTGTGGACGGAGTCTGGGTTTCCGGGTGACACCCTGGCGACTGCCACTATATCAGTGGCAATTTGTTCGCCAGACGGCGGTTCGTCGTCTTTAAACATCGGAGGGAGGAGATCGGGCGAGAGCCGGGAAGACTGCACTTTTCCTGGATCTCCTCTTCGGAGGCCGGAGAGTTCCAGGCAAAGGCCAAGGAAGTAACGGACGCGGTGAAGGCCCTGGGTCCGGCTAAGCGTCTGATCAAGGACATTCGGCCAGAGCAGGAGACAAGCGGGGAGAAACGGAGGTCGCATGCAGGAACTAACGCATAAGATCAGGGACAGGGCCAAACAGCTCCTCCAGGAAGGCCGCGTGGACTGTGTGCTGGGTTACAAGAAGGGAACCGTCCCCATGCAGGAGCAGCCCTTTTTCGCCTACAGCGAGGAGGACGCAGATCAACTGATTTGGACCAGGTTCTGCGTAAATAACCTGGCCAATTATTTGATCGGGCGCCAGGACAAGGTGGCAGTTCTGGCCCAGGGCTGCGTCAGCCGAAACATCGTTGGCCTGATTCAGGAAAAGCAGGTAACCAGGGAGCAGGTTTACGTCCTGGGGCTTCACTCTCCCGGAATGGTGGACAGGAAGAAGGTGCAGTCCAGATTTCCGGATAAGATTATCCGAGAAGCATGGGAAGAAAACGAGGAACTGGTGGTGAGCGGCTCCGATTTCCAGGAGCGACTGCCCATCCGGGAAGTCAAGAGGGATAACTGCTACACCTGTACTCACCGCAATGCTGTTCTCGTCGACGAGTTCATGGGTGAGCAGGGAGAGGAAACCGGAGGCGGCAATATCGACAAAGTGGCCGCTCCCTGGGAGGAACTCTCTCCGGAAGAGAGGTGGCAGAGATTCGAGGAAACGTTCCGGGACTGTATTCGTTGCTATGCCTGCCGGGACGTCTGCCCGCTGTGCTACTGCAATCAGTGCTTCGTGGACGAGAATCAGCCGCAATGGTGCGGCAAGACGGTGGACGAAGCAGATGTGCAGACCTTTCATATACTCCGGGCCTTTCATTGCGCCGGAAGGTGCACTGACTGCGGCGCCTGCGAATCCGCCTGTCCGGTGGGCATAAAAATGCGAAGGCTCACCAGCAAGCTGGAAAAGGATATTCGTCAGCTCTACGATTTCCAACCGGGCGTGGATCTGGAAAAGACCCCGCCCCTGTCCACCTACACCCCCAACGATCCGGAGCCCTTCCCATAAGGCTGAAGCACTTCCTCCGGAAACCACAGGTTAGAGTGGGCAGAGCGCATGCTCGTTTCACGGAGTATGCGGCAGGCGCAAGGAAGCAAAAAGAGCAAAGAGACTAAGCCACAATAGTTTGTAGCAGGACGGTCAAGTCAAGCGCAGATGCGGGCAGAGTAGAACCCGTTCAGCCAAGGAAATCCCTATGAGTGAAAAGATTGTGCAGAAAAGCGAGCTGGATTCCCTTCTGCAAAAGATAGGATCCGAATACGATGTTTATGCCCCGGTTAGGGAGGGGGCCTCGGTAAAATGGGCCCCGGTGCAGTCCAGCAAGGAGCTGGTCTGGGACTTTAGCAACACCGATCTCTCCGTCAAGGAATTCGTCTTTCCCCAGACGGAATGCATGATGCGTTTCGTCAATCGCCAGGATCATCCGGAGGGAAAAATATTGCGTCCTGTAGAAGGGCTGCAGCGGCCCCGGGCGCTGTTCAACCTGCGACCCTGCGACGCAAAGGCTCTGAGCCTTCTGGACCGGGTGTTTTGCCAGGACGAGAAGAGTAACGACGTATACTGGAGGGAGAAGAGAGAGAAAACCCTGTACATGGGTCTAGCCTGCAAGTCCCCATGTCCGACCTGTTTTTGCACCTCGGTCCAATGCGGCCCTCACCATGAGGAAGGCCTGGATGTGCTCTGCACGGACCTGGAGGATCGCTTGCTTTTGAAGCCCCTGACGGATAAGGGTTTCCAACTTGTTTCCGAGCTGGAGGATGCCCCGCAGGAAGCGGTGGAGAAGGCCAACAAGCAGAAGGAGCAGGCCGAAGCCGCCATGGAGAGCACGGTCGAGATGGACAATATCGCCTCCCGTTCGGTGATGGAGCTGTACGAGCACTCCATGTGGGACACGGCAAATGAAAGGTGCCTGAATTGCGGTGTATGCACCTATTTCTGCCCCACTTGCCACTGCTTCGACATCCAGGACGAGACCCAGTCCGAGCACGGAAGGAGGGTGCGCAACTGGGACACCTGCATGAGCTGGCTGTTTACCTATCACACCTCAGGGCACAATCCGCGGGGCACGAAAAAGGATCGCTACCGACAGCGCTTTATGCACAAGTTCAAGTACATGCCCTTCAAGTTTGATGTGATCGGGTGCGTGGGATGTGGACGCTGCACTCGAAATTGCCCGGTGAACATCGACGTGACCGAGGTGGTCAACGCAATGAATCAATAAGAGGAAAGGCGGCTGATTATGAAGGACAACAATCCCTATCTTCCATATCCGGTGCGAATCAAGCGGGTGGATATCGCGACCGAGGACAAGAGTCTGAAGACCTTCGAGCTGGAGTTTTTGAATGCGGAGGATGCGGAGGCCTTTCAATACCTTCCGGGGCAATTCGCCGAATTGAGCGTGCCGGGATACGGCGAGGCTCCCATCGGTATCGCCTCCAGTCCTACGGAAGGGAACACATTGCTCTTTACCGTTAGCAAGGCCGGTCTGCTCACCACCCAGCTGCACAGCATGCGAGAAGGCGATGTAATGGGGGTTCGCGGACCGATGGGGAAGAGTTATCCCCTTAAGGAGATGGAGGGCAAGAACGTGGTCATTCTGGCCGGCGGCTACGCAGTTACCACCTTGCGCTCCACCATGGTCTGGCTGCTGCATCCGGACAATCGACCCAAGTATGGGGAGATCACCTTTGTCTATGGGGCTAGGACACCCGGCATGATCCTGTACAAGGAAACGCTGGAGGAGTGGGAAAAGCGCGATGACGCCAATATACACCTGACCATAGACAACGAAGCACCGGGCTGGGACAAGCATGTGGGATTTGTGCCCCAGGTCGCGGACAGGATCAGTCCGAGCCCGGAGAACGCCTTTGCCCTGGTCTGTGGTCCTCCGGTAATGATAAAGTTTACCCAGCCGGTTCTGGACAATCTTGGCTGGCAGAGCGACCAGATAATTATGAGCCTGGAGAACCGGATGAAGTGCGGCATCGGAATCTGCGGTCGCTGTAATGTGGGTCCGCATTACGTATGCAAGGATGGCCCGGTATTTACCAAGGCTGATCTGGATGAGCTTCCCAAGGAGTTCTAGCAATTTGCCCTCCAGAAAAGGAACTTTTCTGGAGGGCAAATTGCTTCTCTTCTTCTTTTGCAAAAACAAGAAGCAAGAAGATGGGTAGGCTATATCCCCTCTTTTTGCTTCTTTTTTGATCTTGTTTTTCCAGTGTACGGATACGCCCCAATGAGGCGGACTTCCTGAATCAACCTCTTATTTCCCAGTTTCTATCCGCCCTGATCCAGGAACTGGCTGTGACGCTCCCTGTAAGGTGGATGGGCAAAGAAGGCCGATCCGGATACCAGGACATCC